>NZ_JBQYLP010000025.1:0-87831 GCF_052683555.1 Burkholderia sp. BC1 | reverse complement strand
AGATGTGTATAAGAGACAGGATTCGATTATAAAAAGAACGCCGCCTGCGCGCCTTTCGACAAGCTTTTACTGTCGCGACGCATTTTGTTGCAAGTGTAGTGAAATCGTAATATTTGCGCGCGCCGATCGTCTTTAGTATGCCGAAATGGCCGGCTCTTCCCCGCAAACGTGAACCGCATCCTCATCGTAAAAGTGACGTCGCTCGGCGATGTCGTCCAGACGCTGCCCGTCGTCGCGGACATCCATCGCGCGTTTCCCGGCGTGACGGTCGATTGGGCCGTCGACGAATCGTGCGCGGAAGTCGTGCGCTGGCATCCCGGCGTCAGCACGGTGCTGTGCGCGCCGCTGCGGCGGTTCAAGAAGCTGCGCAACGCCGGCGATCTGAAGGCGATCACCGCCTCGATCCGCGCGCTGCGCGCGCATCGCTACGACGCGGTGATCGACCTGCACGGCGTGTACAAGAGCGCGATCATCGCCGCGCTCGCGCGTGCGGCGCGCCGCGTCGGCTATCAGACGCAGGATCTCGGCGAAACGGGCGCGCGCTTCGCGTACTCGCATCGCTTCGGCCCGCGGCCGGCGTGCGATGCATGGCACGGGATGCGCGTGAGCGCCGGCGAGGCGCTCGGCTACGTGCCGGAGGGCGCGGCGACGTACGGCATCGTCGCGCCGCAGCATGCGGATCTGCCGCCTGCCGTGACGAGCGGCGCGCCGTTCATGCTGCTGTTCCACGCGACGTCGAATCCCGACAAGAAATGGCCGGCCGACCGCTGGGCCGCGCTCGCGACGCGAATGATGGCGCGCGGGCTGCGCGTGCTGCTGCCGTGGGGCTCGGCCGCCGAGCATGACGACGCGCAGGACATCGCCGCCAGGGCGCCGGGCGCGATCGTGCTGCCCGCGATGTCGGTGCGCGCGCTCGGCGCGGCGATCGGCCGGGCGGCGCTCGTCGTCGGCGTCGATACGGGATTCGTCCATATGGCGCAGGCGCTTCGGCGGCCGACCGTGATGATCTTCGTCGCGACGTCGCGCCATCACTGCGGGATCGGCGGTGCGCCGCATGCGTTGTCGATCGGCGAGCAGGGTGTGATGCCGACCGTCGACGATGCGCTCCGTGCGATCGATACGGTCGGGCCCGCGTACGGCGCATTCGCGCGCGCGAGCTGACGCGCGCGGCGCACGGCCTTCGTGCTACGCGAGCAGCGCTTCGACGGTGACGACCGCGGCGATCGCCGCGAGGTTCGCGAGCAGCGCCTCGAACACGAGGCCGCGCCAGGTTTTCGGCCGGAAGCGCAGCGCGAGCAGCAGCGCGCCGCCCAGCGCGAGCGCGAGGATCAGGACGAGGTCGGCGTTGCCGAGACGGACGCTCATGGACGCGGCTCCTTCAGGGACGGATCGGGGGCGCGCGGCGGCGCCCTCGGATCCGAGTATAAGGAGCGCCCGGCGCCGTGCAACCCGGGTCGTCCCGGAGCGTCAGACGAGCGACGTATCGCGCGTCTCGCGCATCAGCAGCACGCCGATCAGGCTGATCGCGGCCGCGACGGACACGTAGCCGCCGACCCACGACAGCCCGCCGCGCGCGGCCAGCAGCTGCGCGATGTACGGCGCGATCGACGCGCCGAGAATCCCGCCGAGGTTGTACGCGACGCCGGCGCCCGTGTAGCGGACGTTGGTCGGGAACAGCTCGGGCAGCAGCGCGCCCATCGGCGCGAACGTGACGCCCATCAGGAACAGCTCGATCGTCAGGAACAGCGCGACGAGCGGCATCGACCCGCTGCCGAGCAGCGGCGCCATCGCGAAGCCCGACAGCAACGCGGCGATCGACCCGACGACGAGTACCGGCTTGCGGCCGAACCGGTCGGATGCCCACGCCGACAGCGGCGTCGCGAGCCCCATGAAGACGACGGCAAAGCACAGCAGCCCGAGGAAGCTCTGGCGCGGAATGTGCAGCGCCGACACGCCGTACGACAGCGAGAACACCGTCGAGATATAGAACAGCGTGTAGCAGACGACCATCGCGAGCGCGCCGAGCAGCGTCGGCTGCCAGTGCTGCGACACGAGCGTCGCGACCGGCACGCGCACGCGCTCCTGCCGGTCGACGGCGGCCTGGAACGCCGGCGTCTCGGCGATCTTGAGCCGCACATAGAGGCCGAGCGCGACGAGCACCGCGCTGACGAGGAACGGAATGCGCCAGCCCCAGCTGCGGAACTGCGCGTCGGACAGCGACAGCGCGAGCGCGAAGAACAGCCCGTTCGACATCAGGAAGCCGACCGACGGACCGAGCTGCGGGAACATGCCGAACCAGCCGCGCTTGCCCTGCGGCGCATGCTCGGTCGCGAGCAGCGCCGCGCCGCCCCATTCGCCGCCGAGGCCGATGCCCTGGCCGAAGCGCAGCACGCACAGCAGCACGGGCGCGAGCGTGCCGATCGCGTCGTAACCGGGCACGAAGCCGATCGCGGTCGTGGACACGCCCATCACGAGCAGCGAGGCGACGAGCGTCGACTTGCGCCCGATGCGGTCGCCGAAATGGCCGAACAGGAACGAGCCGATCGGTCGCGCGATGAAGGCGATGCCGAACGTGACGAAGGCGGACAGCGCCTGCGCGGTCGCCGAGCCGTGCGGGAAAAACACGGGGCCGATCACGAGCGCGGCGGCCGTCGCGTAGACGTAGAAATCGTAGAACTCGATCGCGGTGCCGATGAAGCTCGCGAACACGATGCGCCGGTGGCTGACGGCGCCGGCCGAACCGGTTGCATGTGCAACGGCCGGTGGGGATGCGGACATGGATGTCTCCGTTTTGTCGTTGGGGCGGCTGCGCGCGTTCGGTCGGACGAAGGCCCGCCGGCGCGGCCGAGCGATGGATGCGGGGGAGGGCGTCGCGCGTCGCCGCGCGGACGTCGTCCGCCGGTCGACGATGGAGACGGATAGTCGCCGCCGCCCGGTGCCGGCGTGGTCGGCCCGCCTGCCGGGTGCGGCGCGCGGGCGGCGCGCAGCGTGATGGCCGCGCGAGTGTGCGGAAAATTATAGCGATCGCGGCCGCGCACCGGCAATTGCGGCCGGCGGCGGCTCAGTCGAGCGACTGCGCCTGTGCGGAGGCCGTGCTCTGCAACTGGAAGTGGCCGTCGTCGTTGAACAGCCAGCCTTCCATCAGTTCGAGCCGGCCGTCGCCGTCCAGCAGCCGCGACGGCGGCGCCGGCAGCGGCGCCGAGCGGCGCAGCGAGGCGAGCGCGAGCGCTTCTGCTTCGCTGTCGCCGTTGCTCCGATAGACGGACGCGTTGACGAGCCGGCCGCCGCGATCGACGGTGAACGCGACGACGACGAGCGAGCGCAGCATCGCCTGCGGCGTGCCGCGCAGCAGGCCCGACGGATTGCGTTCGGCCACGCGCCGCGCGATCTCGATGCGGTACTGATCGAGGCTCGCGGAACGGATGACGGGGGAAACGACTGCGCTCGTGTGCGACGGCGGAGGCGTGATGGTGCACGCGGCAAGCATCGCGACGGCGGCGAGCGCGACGACGCGCAGCCGGTCGACGATCGGAACGGATAGGGGACGCATGGCAGGGCAGCCGAGGTGACGATAGAAAAATGATAGACGCGCGCACGCCGCGCGATATGGGGAGAAACGCATAGCGCGCGAGGCGCAATACGCACGCGGCAGATGATGGAGCGGGCGCGCGTCGTGCGCGGACGTCAGTACCCGTGCGTGACGAGCGACAGGACCGACAAGTCGGGATGCGTGCCGTCGATGATGCTCTTGCCGACGTGCACGGCCTCGTGCACGGCTTCGTCGACGCTCGCGAAGCTCTCCTCGCCGTCCGCATGAAACGGCACCGCATGGCCGGGCAGTGCGGGATTCGCGCCCCGATGGCAGACGTAGCCCGTGTACGTGTAGCGCATCGCGTTGCCGGGCGCCGTGCCGGGCACGACGTGGATTTCGAAGCCTTCGTAATCGACGTGATCGGTCGGGGTCGACAGCTCGGTCATGGCGGTCTCCGTATGCGGCGCGCGCGGATCGCGCGCGCGGCGTCGAATGCGCGGCGGATCGTGTCGCCGTGCTGATCCGAATTTTAGGCGATCGCCGCGCGTGCGGCGGCGACATCCGCGCTGCCGTGGCTGCCGCGCTCAGGCATGCGCACGCAATCGGATCACGGCTTGCAGCGCGCGTCCTTTCTCTGCACGTCGATGATCACGGGATAGGTCCTGCCGTGGTCGAGCTCGACCGGCGCGACGACGGTCAGCATCGTCGGATCCGAATCGTCGTACACGCTGACGCGCTCGTTGCGCAGATAGGTGACGCCCGTGCAGTTCGACGCGCGTCCATCGTCGGACACCTTGCACTGCAGCTCGTTTTCCTTCAGATAGTTGTACGGCGTCGGGCTCGCGAGATACTCGCGCAGGCTGCCGGGCGCGCCGCCGACGCCCGTCACGGACGCGATCGCGCACGATGCGCCCTGCGTGTCGCCGGCGGCGGTATCCGCGGCCGCCTGCGCGCTGACGACGGCCAGCACGGCGGCGAGCGACGAGAGGAGAAAGGGCTTCATGACGGGTTTCCCGTTTCGCGAATCGGAGCGCGGAATTGTAGCGGCATCCGGCGCGACGCGCGTCGGCGCGGCCGTCGTGCAGCCCGTGCGAGGCGGCTGCCGCATCGCGGCATCGCCGCGTCGGCCGCACAAACTTTTCCGGTGGTGATTTGTTCCTATAGCTTAGAAGGATTCGATCGATGGCCGCGCTGCCTGAAAACGTGAAAGCCCGCATCGTGCAAGGCTTGGCATGCTTCGATACGCCCTCTCAGGTGGCGAAGGACGTCTATGCTGAGTTCGGCCTCACAGTGGCGCCACAGCACTGCGAGAGCTACGACCCAACGAAGGCGGCCGGCGCCAAGGTGGGAAAGAAGCGGCGGGCCGAGTTCGTGGCGATCCGCGCGGCTTTCCTCGCCGACCTCGGCCAAAGCGCCATGTCGCATCGTGCCGTGCGCCTGCGCCGGCTGGAACGACTCATGACGCGTGCCGGTCGATCGCGACGCCGACCAAGCCGCAGAGATCGAGCCCGATGCCCGCCGATACGTTGCAGAGCTGCGCAACTGCGGCGCGCACGCGTGGGGCGCGCGGTTCGAGCTGATGCTGCTGTCCGACCATGAGCTCGAGCTGCGGTACTGATGCGCCGCTATGCGCCGCCGTGAACAGAGCAATACCCGCCGGCATCATTCGCTTCCTTCCATGCGAGCGCATTGCGGTAGTGTGCGCCTGGCACGAAGCATCGGCAGCGCTTGCCCGCGCGCGTTTTCGCTATGCACTGGACAGCCCCGTTGTTTTCAACCCATTCGGCATATTCTGCGTCGGACACGCCAACCGCTGCGGCCGGCACCGATCGCGCGGACGCGATGCATTGGGCGAGCACTTCCGGTGTGATGGGGCACTCCATCCAGCCATCCGGGGCTCGAAACTGGACCACGAGTTTCACGCCTGCCTTTTCGGCGAGGCGTAGCACCTCGACCATGTCATTTTGTGTCGGCATTGGATTCTCCAGTGTTGCCGGAGGATAGCTCGTAGGGCGCCGACGACGCCAGGGGTGCATGCATGGAGGAGCCGGGGTCCGCCGACGTGACCCGAGCGGTATGGCGGGCGCAGCGCTGACGGCCGTCTACCCGCCATCGTGCCCGCCAATGCCAAAGCCGGAATTGCGGCTTTGGCTACACCCGTATCTCACGCGTGCGCGTGCTCGCGGATTTCGCGTAGCACATCGTCGCCGATCTTTTCCTTCGCGAGTTCGGTGTCGTAATGCGTCTGCAGGTTCATCCAGCTTTGCGGATCGACGCCGAAGAACGCACCAAGGCGCACTGCGGTGTCGGCCGTGATGGCACGGTTGCCCTTCACGATCTCGTTAATGCGGCGAGCCGGGACGCTGATCGCCTTCGCCAGTGCGTATTGGCTGATGCCCATCGGCTCCAGCCAGTCTTCCGCCAGGATTTCACCGGGCGTCGCCAGGGGTACTTCTCGGGTCATGACTTTCTCCGGGTTGGTCAGTGGTAGTCGACGATTTCCACATCCGAGGCGCGTCCATTGGCGAACTTGAAGCAGATACGCCACTGGTCGTTGATGCGGATGCTGAATTGGCCTTGTCGGCCGCCCTTCAACGCTTCGAGCCGGTTGTTCGGCGGGATGCGAAGGAAGTCCAGATCGGCCGCAGCGTGCAACTGCTGGAGCTTGCGAATCGCGACGCGTTCGAAATTGACGAAGCGGGCGACCCGCGTGCCATTGAACAGCGCCTGCGTGTCTCGGCAGTTGAACGATGTAATCATGAAAATATAATAACGCAACGCGTTATTAACGTCAAACGTTACTATATCTCCGCCATGAGTTCGGGTCCGAAACCGCTGATAATGGCCTACCTGCGTAACCCTGGACCGTGGCATGAGCGCTTATCTCACAGCCCAAGAACTGGCTGACCTGGTCGGCTGTGAGTTCAACCAGCGAGCGACGATGGCGCGCTGGCTCGACCGCAACGGCTGGCGGTACGCAATCGACATCAATGGGCTGCCGAAGGCCGCGCGCGCCTTTCACGAACAGAAGCTCGGGACCGCTCCCGAGGAGCCGGCGACCGATAGTCGGTTCTCTACGGAGCCGGACTTCGACGCGCTCCAAGCGCGCGCCAGGCCGCGGGGAGCTGGATCTAGGTAACTGGGTCAGCGCAACCTCGCGGGTCGCTTTTCTCGCTGATCCAGTACTTCTCCGACTTTCTCGGCAATTAGGTCGAGCGTCCGATCGTCGGCAGGCTGCGCGCAACCAACGATTGGGACTTCGTCTGCGACGCTCGCCTCAAGACGTAGCAGCACCTCGGCGTTGAGAGATCGGCCATTCGCGGTCGCGAGCTCCGACAGCCGATCCTTGAGGTCGGCGGGGAGGCGCAGTTTCATTTGGGGGTCTTCGCGGGCCATGGCCGGATACTAATGGACCACCGTGGTCCATTATGGGTGCACCTTTCGAGGAGAGACCCAATGAACCGTTCCGCCAAAGTACTCGCATTCCCCCTCCGTCCCGGTCGTTACGACGCTCTTCGTCAAGTCGCTGCTGACGTTGGAAGTCAGGTGCGCGGACAAGTGGCGCCGCTCATGCCGGACCGGCCACGCGCTGTGCCGTTGCGCTCGGCCTTGCCGCAAAGCTTGGAGATGTTGCACATCGTTTCCGGCACCGTACGCGCGACCGCGATTGCGCCGACCGATCGCGCCGCACTCGACGTTACCGGCGACGCGCTGCGCCGCCTCGCCGAGCTGGCCCGCACGGAGGTGTTCCATGGCTAAGTTTCGCTGCCGGGCGGGCGATCTGGCGCGCGTCATCCATTCGATCAACCCGGTGCTCGTCGGGCGAATCGTACTCGTCACTCACTCGTACGACGTCGAGCGGTGGGCAGTTACCGTTTTCGGGGACCCCGTATTCGGCGTGACCGCCTGCGATGGGCGCCCGATCATAACGAACGACTGGGCATTCCGCGACTCATCGTTGTTGCCGTTGCGCGGCGACGAGCCGAACAGCCGCGTCGACGAATTGGAGGTCTACCATGCGTAAACTGCGTTGCAAGGTTGGCGATCTGGCGATTGTGACAAAGTGCGGTGTGCCTGAGCGCATTGGCATGCTGGTGCGCATTGTTGCCAGTGCGGTCGCCCCGCACGATTGGGTCACCGAAGTTCAGGGAGCTCCCGTTTGGGCGCGTCAGGCGCGATCCAGGCGCATGGCGTGGTGTCGCGAAGCGCTATGCCACGACTGGAATCTCACACCTATCCGCGGCGAACTGTCAGCGGATGACATGGACGCCGAGCAACGACAGCCGGAGCGCGTTGGCTGACGGCCGCGAAAAGTGAGGCGTTCGTGACAAGCGATTGGAGGCGAGGGTGCACATCCTGACGAACGAAGAACTGGTTCGACCCGCTGGCGGCCTCAAGCGAGGTGCCGCCCAGATTCGATGGATCGAGCGCCAATTGGGATTCAAGCCGCCTCGTAAGATCGATGGTTACCCGATGATCACGTGGGAGCAGATCAATGGTTCCGCTCAGCCTGTTCGGCGGAGGACGGAGCCGAATTGGCAGGTCAAGTAATGACCTCAACGAAATTGAGAGGCGCACGCGAGCGTCATTCCGTCTCGATGCCCGTAGAGATCCCGAGGGCTTTTCTTTTGTCGAGGGCGCACAGCGCATGAGCGCCGCAGAGCTATGGGCGGGCGGCGGCGCAGCGGACAGCGGGACGAGCACGGCGACGGGCGGACGGCGAGGCCGACCGGCGACGGCAGCGGGCGGCGGTGCCACGTTGTCGGGACGTTGAAGAACGCGTGTTACGCGTCAGGATCCTTATCGATTTTCTTCAGGCGAAACCAAGTCAGCCCTGCACCTCCGGAGCAAAGAACCGAATACCGCTTCGCGGATGCTGCCAATGTAGCGGCAGCCTTGGCTTTTGCGAGAGCCTTATCGCGAGCATCACTACCCGATTCAGCCTCAATCTCTAAGAAGTATTCGCCGGCCGGGAACTGATACATCAGCTTATTTGTATCGTCGTGAGCGAACCGCCGAAAGCCGCGAGCATGCATCTCTGCATGGAGCGTTTCATATTCGTTGGCGTCAGGGGAGTGTTCTTTGGTCCGCTCGTCGCCTTTGTGAAGAACGACCCGCGTGGTGACGTAGTAGCTCGACATTTCTTGCCTCCCGGTGGCAGAAATACGAAGTTGTTTGTTTTTAGGCGGGCTGTATGGCGGATATGTCCGCTTTGATCTTCTGAAACCCTTGCCACATAAGGCTGTCTGGCGGAAGCGGTGAGATTCGAACTCACGGACGGTTGCCCGTCGCTGGTTTTCAAGACCAGTGCCTTAAACCACTCGGCCACGCTTCCATGCGAGGCGGCATTGTAACCGAAATGCCGCGCCGTTTTGCCGTCAATCGTCGCGCAGGAACAGTTCCTGCAGATCGTTCAGGAAACGCTGGCCGAGCGGCGTCGGCGCGATCCGCGTGAAGTCGCGCGTGATGAGTCCGCGCCGTTCCGCTTCCTGCAGCGCCGGCTCGATCGTGCTGATCGGCAGCCCCGTGCGCTCGACGAAGCTGTGCACGGGAAAGCCTTCGACGAGCCGCAGCGTGTTCAACATGAACTCGAACGGCAGGTCGCGTGCGCCGACTTCGCGCTCCTCCTGCACCGGCGTGCCGGCGATCGCCTGTTCGATGAAGGTCGCCGGGTGCTTGTAGCGCGCCTGCCGCAGGATCCGGTTCGGAAACGACAGCTTCGTGTGCGCGCCCGCGCCGATCCCGAGGTAGTCGCCGAAGCGCCAGTAGTTCAGATTGTGTTTGCAGCGATGGTTCGGCTTCGCATACGCGGACACTTCATACCGTTCGTACCCGGCTTCCGCGGTGCGCGCATGAATCCATTCCTGCATGTCGGCCGACGCGTCGTCGTCGGGCACCGCCGGCGGAAACTTCGCGAACAGCGTGTTCGGCTCGAGCGTCAGGTGGTACAGCGACAGATGCGGCGGCGCGAACGACAGCGCGGTCTCGATGTCGGCGCGGCATTCGTCGAACGTCTGGTTCGGCAGCGCGAACATCAGGTCGAGATTGAAGTTGTCGAAGGTCTTCGCGGCGATCTCGACGGCGGCGCGCGCCTGCGCCGTGTCGTGGATGCGGCCGAGCGCCTTCAGGTGCGCTTCGTTGAAGCTCTGGATGCCGACCGACAGCCGGTTCACGCCGCTCGCGCGAAACTGCGCGAACTTCGCGGCTTCGAACGTGCCGGGATTCGCCTCGAGCGTGATCTCCGCGTCCGCGTCGAGCGGCAGCAGCGCGCGCACATCCGACAGCAGCCGGTCGAGGCCGGCCGCCGACAGCAGGCTCGGCGTGCCGCCGCCGATGAACACCGTATGCACCTGCCGGCCCCACACGAGCGGCAGCGCGTGCTCGAGATCGGCGCGCAGCGCGTCGAGATACTCGGTTTCCGGGAAGCGCTCGCCTTTCCATTCGTGCGAGTTGAAATCGCAGTACGGGCACTTGCGCACGCACCACGGGAAATGGACGTACAGCGCGAGCGGCGGCAGCGACGTGAGCCGCACCTGTCCGGGCGACGTGAACGTCGCGACCACGCGTGCGCCGGTTTCCGCAGCCTGACTCATGCGGCCTCCCGCACACGGTTGACGACGACGCGCGTCATGCTTCCTCCGCGAGTCGCGCGAGCAGCGCCTTCAGCGCGCGCGCACGATGGCTGTGCGCATTCTTCACGGCCGGTTCGAGTTCGGCGGCCGTCGCGCCGAGCGAGGGCAGATAGAAATACGGGTCGTAGCCGAATCCGTGTTCGCCGCGCGGTGTGTCGACGATTTCGCCTTCCCAGCGGCCTTCGGCGAACAGCGGTTCGGGATCGTCCGCATGGCGCACGAGTGCGAGCACGCAGCAGTAGTACGCGCGGCGGTCGTCGATGCCGCGCAGCTGCTCGACCAGATAGGCGTTGTTCGCCGCGTCGCCCTTCTCGCGGCCCGCACGCTGCGCGTAGCGCGCCGAATAGACGCCGGGCGCGCCGCGCAGCGCGCGCACGCAGAGCCCCGAATCGTCGGCGATCGCCGGCAGCCCGGTGAGCTGCGATGCGTGGCGCGCTTTCGTCAGCGCGTTTTCGATGAAGGTGCGAAACGGCTCCTCGGCTTCCGGCACGGCGAGCTCGCCTTGCGGCACGATTTCGATGCCGACCGTCGAGAACAGCGCGGCGAACTCGCGCAGCTTGCCGGGATTGTTCGACGCGAGCACGATGCGCGACAGCGGGGCGGTCATGCGATGCTCAGACATGGCGCAGGCCCAGCACGTCCTTCTGCAGCTGCACGAGCGTGCCGATGCCGCTTTGCGCGAGATCGAGCAGCGCGTTCATCTCGGCGCGCGAGAACGGCACGCCTTCGGCGGTGCCCTGGACTTCGACGAAGCCGCCCGCGCCTGTCATCACGACGTTCATGTCGGTGTCGCAGCGTGAGTCTTCCGCGTAGTCGAGGTCGAGCACCGGCGTGCCTTCGTACACGCCGACCGAAATCGCGGCGACGTGATCGACGATCGGCGAGCGTTCGAGCTTGCCGGCCGCAAGCAGCGTCGACACCGCATCGTGCGCGGCGACGAAGGCGCCGGTGATGCTCGCGGTGCGCGTGCCGCCGTCGGCCTGGATCACGTCGCAGTCGAGGTGGATCGTGCGCGGGCCGAGCGCTTCGAGATCGAACACGGCGCGCAGCGCGCGGCCGATCAGGCGCTGAATTTCCTGCGTGCGGCCGGTTTGCTTGCCGCGCGCGGCCTCGCGATCGCTGCGCGTGTGCGTCGCGCGCGGCAGCATGCCGTATTCGGCGGTGAGCCAGCCCTGTCCGCGCTCGCGCAGGAACTCGGGCACGCGCTCGGCGACGCTCGCCGTGCAGATCACCTTCGTGTCGCCGAATTCGACGAGCACGGAGCCTTCCGCGTGCTTCGTGTAGTGGCGGGTGAGCGCGACCTTGCGCAGTTCGTCTGCGCGGCGGCCGCTCGGGCGGGAAAGGGAGGACGTCATGAGCGAATCGTGAGGAGGAAGAGGAAACCCCGATTTTAGCGCCGAACGGCGGGCTTGCCCGGGGGGGCGTCCGCAAAAATGGGATAATGCGCGCTTCCCGCCCCGCGCTTCGGAACGCGCCGGGCGCCTCGACATATCCTGCCCGCAAGGGCACCCAGACGGCGAGACGAACCATGATTTACAGCATGACGGGCTACGCGAGCGCGACGCGCGAACTCGCGGCGGCCACCGGCAATGGCGGCGCCAGCGTGTCGGTCGAACTGCGCACCGTGAACTCGCGCTTCCTCGACCTGAACTTCCGCATGCCGGACGACGTGCGCGCGTGTGAACCCGCGCTGCGCGAAATGCTGATGAACAAGCTGTCGCGCGGCAAGGTCGACGTGCGCATCAACCTGCAGCGCGGCGAGCAGAGCATCGGCGCCGGCGCGCTGAATCAAACGGCGCTCGGTCAGCTCGCCGATCTCGAGCGCTCGGTGCTCGACGCGTTTCCCGGCGTCGGCCGGCTGCGCGCGGGCGAAATCCTGCGCTGGCCGGGCGTTCTCGCCGAGAGCGGCGTGTCGGCCGACGCGATCCGCGATGCGGTGCTCGCCTGCGGCAAGGAAGCGATCGGCGAACTCGTCGTCGTGCGCTCGCGCGAAGGCGCGCAGCTCGCGACGATGCTGCTGTCGAACGTCGCCGAGATGGAGGCGATCGTCGCGCGCATCACGCCGCTCGTGCCGGAGCTGATCGCGAAGCATCAGCAGAAGATCGTCGAGCGGCTGCAGGAAGCGCTCGGCATCGCGGCGCCGGAAGGCAGCGCGCCGATCGTGTCGCGCGAAGAGGCCGCGGAACGCATTCGTCAGGAAGTGACGATGTACGGGATCCGGATCGACATCGCGGAAGAGCTGTCGCGGCTCACCGCACACCTGAACGAAACGCGTCACGTGATCGAGAAGGGCGGCCGTGTCGGCAAGCGTCTCGACTTCATGATGCAGGAACTGAATCGCGAAGCGAACACGCTCGGCTCGAAGGCAGCGGCGAAGGAACTCGCCGACGCGTCGATGGCGCTGAAGCTGCTGATCGAGCAGATGCGCGAGCAAGTGCAAAACCTGGAGTAAAAGCAAGATGACCGAATCCACCCGCGACGGCCACGCGTCGCATTCACTGCACGGCGGCGTTTATCCCGGCAACCTGTTCATGGTCGTCGCGCCGTCGGGCGCCGGCAAGTCGACGCTCGTGAATGCGCTGCTGTCGAAGGACAGCGACATCCGCCTGTCGATCTCGTACACGACGCGCAAGCCGCGTCCGGGCGAGCAGGATGGCCAGCACTATCATTTCACGACGGTCGAGGATTTCCGCGCGCGGCACGCGGCGCACGAATTCCTCGAAAGCGCGGAAGTGCACGGCAACTACTACGGCACGTCGCGTCTCTGGATCGAAGAGCAGATGAAGAGCGGCCACGACGTGCTGCTCGAGATCGACTGGCAGGGCGCGCAGCAGGTGAAGAAGCAGTTCCGCAACGCGGTCGGCATCTTCATTCTGCCGCCGTCGCTCGACGCGCTCGAGGAGCGGCTGAAAAAGCGCGGCCAGGACGAGCCGAACGTGATCACGCGACGCCTGCTCGCGGCGGGCAGCGAGATGGCGCACGCGTCCGAAGCCGAGTACGTCGTGATCAACGAGAACTTCGATCGTGCGCTCGCGGAGCTCGAATGCATCGTCGCGGCGACGCGTCTGCGCTTTGCGTCGCAGTACGCGCGGCACACGGAGCTGTTCATCGAACTCGGTATCCATCTGCCCCACGCGGAATGACGCGGGGCATGAGGGACATAAGGTAGAATAAGGACTATATTCAGAAGGAATTACCAACATGGCTCGCATTACTGTCGAAGACTGCCTGAAGCAAATCCCGAACCGCTTCGAACTGGCGCTCGCCGCCACCTATCGCGCGCGGCAGCTCGCGCAAGGCCATACGCCGAAGATCGAAAGCCGCGACAAGCCGACCGTCGTCGCGCTGCGCGAGATCGCGGCCGGCCAGGTCGGCCTCGAGATGTTGAAGAAGGTGCCGGTGTAACGCGCACCCGGCCCGTTTCAGCCATGTAATTCACCGCGCGCAACGACTCGACCAGGAGGCGAATATGAGCACCACCCCATCGTCCGCCTCCGCGGATGCGATCACCGAAGACACGGTCCGGTCGCCGGCGCGCCAGTACATCGACGCGGTCCTCGAACAGTCCTTCCGGCACCTGTTCGGGCCGACCGCCACTCCGGAGCAGCCGCGCAAGCACGGCGTCGTTTCGATTGCGAATCTGACGGCCGCGCTTGCCGAGTATCTCGGTCCGGACGAAATCAAAGAGGTGAAGGCGGCGTTCCATTTCAGCGACGAAGCCCACCTCGGTCAATATCGCCAGAGCGGCGAACCCTACATCACCCATCCTGTCGCCGTCGCCGAAATCTGTGCGGGCTGGAAGCTCGACGCGCAGGCGATCATGGCGGCGCTGCTGCACGACGTGATGGAAGACCAGGGCGTCACGAAGAGCGAGCTCGCCGAGCGCTTCGGCCCGAAGGTCGCCGAGCTCGTCGACGGCCTGTCGAAACTCGACAAGATGGAATTCCGCAGCCGCGAGGAAGCGCAGGCGGAAAACTTCCGCAAGATGCTGCTCGCGATGGCGCGCGACGTGCGCGTGATCCTCGTGAAGCTCGCCGACCGCCTGCACAACATGCGCACGCTCGGCGCGGTGCCGATGGAAAAACGTCGCCGCGTCGCGCGCGAAACGCTCGACATCTATGCGCCGATCGCGCACCGGCTCGGTTTGAACAACACGTATCGCGAGCTGCAGGACATGAGCTTCGCGAACTTCAATCCGCATCGCTACGCGACGCTCGAGAAGGCCGTGAAGGCCGCGCGCGGCAATCGCCGCGAAGTGATCGGCAAGATCCTCGAGGCCGCGCAGCGCGCGATGGCCGACGCGAAGCTCGATGCCGAGATCACCGGGCGCGAAAAGACGATCTACAGCATCTACCGCAAGATGCGCGACAAGCAGCTGTCGTTCTCGCAGGTGCTCGACGTGTACGGCTTTCGCGTCGTCGTCGACAGCCCGCTCGACTGCTACACGTGCATCGGCGCGCTGCATGCGCTCTACAAGCCCGTACCGGGCAAGTTCAAGGACTACATCGCGATCCCGAAGATCAACGGCTATCAGTCGCTGCACACGACGCTCGTCGGGCCGTTCGGCGCGCCGATCGAATTCCAGGTGCGCACGCGCAAGATGCACGAGATCGCGGAAGCCGGCGTGGCCGCGCACTGGCTCTACAAGAACGGCGGCGCGGATCTGAACGACGTGCAGAAACGCGCGCATCAGTGGCTGAAATCGCTGCTCGACATCCAGAGCGAAGCCGGCGATTCGAGCGAATTCCTCGAGCACGTGAAGATCGACCTGTTCCCCGACGCGGTCTACGTGTTCACGCCGAAGTCGAAGATCATGGCGCTGCCGCGCGGCGCGACCGCGCTCGACTTCGCGTATTCGATCCACAGCGATCTGGGCAACCAGTGCGTCGCCGTGAAGATCAACAACGAACTGCTGCCGCTGCGCACCGAGCTGAAGAGCGGCGACATCGTCGAGGTGATCACCGCGCCGTATTCGAAGCCGAATCCGGCATGGCTCGGCTTCGTGCGCACCGGCAAGGCGCGTTCGGCGATTCGTCATTATCTGAAGACGATGCGGCTGAACGAGTCGGTGCAGCTCGGCGAGCGGCTCGTCGACCAGAGCCTGAAGGGCTACGGTCTGTCGTTGGCCGACGTCGCGCCCGAAGTGTGGGAAAAGCTCGTGCAGTGGACGGGCAACAAGAGCCGTCAGGAAATCTTCGCCGACATCGGCCTCGGCCGCCGCGTCGCGGCGGTGATGGCCAAACGCATCGAGGTGCTGATGAGCGGCCGCGACGCGGACGACGATCTGCCGAAGGGCGAGCGCCACGTCGTGCAGCACGCGCCGCCGGTCGTCATCACCGGCACGGAAGGGATGTCGGTGCAGTTGTCCGCGTGCTGCCGCCCGATCCCGGGCGACGCGATCATGGGCTATATCGGCATCGGCCTCGGGATGGCGATCCATACGACCGACTGCCGTGTCGCGCAGCGCATCCACCGCCGCGATCCGGGCCGCTGGATCGACGTCGAATGGGCGCCGCAGCCGGGCCGGCTGTTCGACGTCGCGGTGAAGGCGCTCGTGAAGAACACCAAGGGTATCTTCGCGCGCGTGGCGGCCGACATCACGTCGGCCGACGCGAACATCGTGCACATCGCGATGGACGAGGATCTCACGCACGAATCGACGGTGCTGCGCTTCGTGATCCAGGTCAGCGATCGCGTGCATCTGGCAAACGTGATGCGTCGCGTGCGCACGAATCCGGACGTCATGCGCATCATGCGCGAGCGCTCGACCGACGACGGCACGCATGCGCGCCACGACGGCGGAATGCGCATCGAGCGCGAGCGGCAGGATTACTGACCGGGGATGAATCGAATGACGAAACGGCGGCCGCGGGCCGCCGTTTTTGTATGTGCGTTCGGCAGGGAAGGGGGCGCGACGCGCGTGCGGAACGGGCGGACAAGAAAAAAGGGCCTTCCCGAAGGAAGGCCCTGATGAGGTGGCGCGGCTGGCAGGATTCGAACCCACGACCCCTTGGTTCGTAGCCAAGTACTCTATCCAACTGAGCTACAGCCGCACGCAGAAGAGGGATTATAGCAGGGTTATATAAAAAGGGAAGCCTTATTCGCAAATTGTGCGGCGCGACCGCGCTGCGACGCCCTTCGTGTACCCTTGACGCATCAGTCAACCGCATTTCGAATCTGCATCATGAACAAGGCGTTTGTCAAAGAGTCCGACGGCGACGACGACGATCTCGACCAGGCCCAGACCGCCATTCCGGCGGGCGCGAAGAACTACATCACGCCGGCCGGCCACAAGCGGCTGAAGGACGAGTTGCTGAACCTGATCGACGTCGAGCGGCCGGAAGTCGTGCGGCTCGTGTCGTGGGCCGCATCGAACGGCGATCGTTCCGAGAACGGCGACTATATCTACGGCAAGCGGCGGCTGCGCGAGATCGACCGCCGTATCCGCTTCCTGACCAAGCGGCTCGATCTCGCCGAAGTCGTCGACGCCAGCCGGCAGGAAAACGTCGATCAGGTCTTCTTCGGTGCGACTGTCGATTACGCGACGCCGGACGGCGAAGAGCACACGATCACGATCGTCGGCATCGACGAGGTCGATCTCGATCGCGGCTGCGTGAGCTGGATCTCGCCCGTCGCACGTGCGCTGATCAAGGCGAGGATCGGCGACACCGTCACGCTGATGACGCCGGCCGGCCCGCAGCCGATCGACGTGCTCGACGTGCGCTATCCGGCGCGCGGCGACGCGTAAGCGTGCAGACGCGTAGACGCTTGGACGCGATAGCGCACCGCCGTAACGACAAAGCGCCCCGATCGGGGCGCTTCGTCATTCGAGCGGCGGCCGGCGAGCCGCGCGGCGCGTCGCTCAGAAGCGGTGACGCATGCCGGCCGTCACCGCGATCTGCTTGTTGGTCGACGACGCAACGCCGAGGCCGTTGATGTTCGCGCCGACCGCGAGGCCGTCCCCGTTCACGCGCTGGTATTCGCCCTGCAGATACAGATCGGTGCGCTTCGACAGCGCGTAGTCGGCCTGCAGGTTGAACTGGTGCCAACTCGGCTTCTGTCCTTCCATGCGGCCGTCGGTGTACGTGTACGAGCCCGCGAGCGAGAACGCCGGCGTCAGTGCATAGCGCGCGTTCAGTTCGTAGTTGTTGAAGCGCGTGTCGCCCGTCAGCGGGATGCCGCCCGACACGCCCGACTGCCCGGCGCTGATGCCGGCCGAATCGGTGAGGCGCGTCTGCGTGAACACGAAGCCCGCGGTTGCCGGGCCGAACGCGTAGTTGAGGCCGGCGCCCCAGGTGCGCTGCCGGCTTGCCGCGAACGTCCAGTCGCCGGCCACTGCGCCCGGATCGCTGGCCGCGAGCGCGAGCGAATTGATGTTGTTGTTCAGCTGCATGTAGGCGGCCGCGACGTTGAAGCCCATGAAGCTGTACGACGCGCCGACGCTGTACGCGCGGTTGTTCGAGAAATCGGTCGAATTCGAGAAGCCGTAGAGCGCGCCGAACTTCAGTCCGCCGAAGTCTGCGCTTTGATACTTGACCGCATTGCTGATCCGGAACGAGTTGTTCAGGTTGTCGTTATCGAACGGGTGCGCGAACTGCGTGCCGCCGTATTGCGTCCCCGTCAGCGACAGCGGGCCGAGGAAGTCGACGACGCTGTCGTACTGGCGACCGAGCGTCAGCGAGCCGAACCCGCTATGCGCGAGGCCGACGAATGCCTGGCGGCCGAACTCGCGGCCGTTCTGCTTCAGCGTGCCGTTGTTGATCCCGAAGCCGTTCTCCAGCGTGAAGATCGCCTTCAGTCCGCCGCCGAGGTCCTCGGTGCCGCGCAGCCCCCAGCGGCTGCCGTTGATCGAGCCGCTCGTCTCCTGCCACGCGCTATGGCCGCCCTGGTTGTTCGTATACGTGATGCCGGCGTCGATCAGCCCGTAGAGCGTGACGCTGCTTTGCGCGTGCGCGGCCGCGCACACGCCGGACAGGGCGGCGAAGATCAGGGTCTTTTTCATGGAATGCTGTCTCCAGACACGATGATGTCGATCGGACCTGTTGCCGGGCGCGACGGAGTCGGGCGGCATCGTCGGAAATCCACTTGAAGTGTAAGGAGCGTGCCGCAAGCGGACGAAAACCGCTTCCGGCAATACTGTATTTTGGATTTGGAAATGATCTGGGTGGATTGAAAACCCTATTGAGATCAAGGGGTTACAGTCCGCGAGGGCGCGCGGCGAAGCGCGGCGCGCGTCCGCCGTGCGTTGCGCGACGGCGACACGCGCCCTCTAGCCGCCCGCGGCCGCTATAGCGCGATTATTGACACATCGGCAATAGAGGTTTGTGCGGGCCATGGCTAATGTAAGGATGTTATCTCGCTATACTGCGGTTTCTGCTTTCCGAAGCAGACTTTTTCGTTGACGGAAAAGATCTCCAAACCTTTGTCGGCGCGACTTCCCAGTCGCGCTTTTTTTTGCCCGTTTGGTCCGTCGGTTGCCCTTACTGCCCGTATGAGCGCCGTTTGCGCTTGCCCGCGGGGGGCGTGTCGTCGGTGTCCGCCTGCGGCGGCGTGTACGTCCAGTCTTCCATCACGTAGTGGCGCGCATCCAGCGGGGACGCCAGAAGGTTCTGCCAGCGATCGCCATGCCACGTCGGGTCGAACTCGGTGTCGCACGGCGCAGTACGGGACGTTTCAGCCAGCGCGCGGGACTTGCGGCGCACGCGCGCGAGCCGACTCGCGAAGCGCTTGATTCCGTCCAGCCACATGACCCTCTCCTCAAACTGCGTTGTCTCAGGATCGCAACATCCGGCGCGTCGTGCAACCGTAAAAACCCCGACGATTTACCGACGGGATACGTCCCCGGTAGGATTTTCACTATCAGATTAATAATGGATCCGATCCCGGTAATATTGACAGGGTTTCTGATGCGAATCAATTAATCATCAGTGATGCGGTACCGATTCCGTCCGTATTCGTTTTTCGCGTAAAGCGAACGTTAAAAATTTTCTTGACGCGCCCGGATTGTCCCATTTATAAAGTGAGCACTCCGTCCTCGGGCGCAGTGCCCGGTACCGGTGCCGGCGCTCGATCGCGGGATTTCGGGAATCAGCTATAACGTAGCGATTTTTTTATCAAATTGAGTGGGGAACGAAGGTATGGATACCGGTATCGTGAAATGGTTTAACGATGCTAAAGGTTTCGGCTTTATTACGTCCGACAATGGCGGCGAGGATTTGTTTGCGCACTTTTCCGAAATCCGGATGGACGGTTTCAAGACGCTGAAGGAAAACCAGCGCGTTTCGTTCGACGTGAAGGTCGGGCCGAAGGGCAAGCAGGCTGCGAACATCCAGGCGCTCTGACGCGCCACGCATGGCCGATCAAGCAGGCCCCCGCAATGGCGGGGGCTTTTTGCATCTGGGCGGCGAATCGCGCCGCCGGTGGTGCATACTCACGGCAGCACCGCTTTTCCGTCCTTTCATGTCCGATTCCTGCCCGCCCGATCCCGCCAGCGAACAACCGCTCGTCTTCGTCGACCTTGAAACCACCGGCGGCACGCCTGCCGAGCACCGGATTACCGAAATCGGCGTCGTCGAAATCGGGCCGCTCGGCGTGTCGACCTGGACGACGCTCGTCAATCCCGGGCAGCCGATTCCGCCGTTCATCCAGCAATTGACCGGCATCTCGGACGCGATGGTGCGCGACGCGCCGTCGTTTGCCGAACTCGCGCCGGCGCTGTTCGAGCGCCTCGACGGCAAGCTGTTCGTAGCGCACAACGCGAGCTTCGACCGCGGCTTCCTGCGCACGGAGTTCGAGCGGGCCGGCTTCGCGTTCAATCCGGACGTGCTCTGCACGGTACGCCTGTCGCGTGCGCTGTTTCCGCGCGAATCGCGGCATGGTCTCGACGCGCTGATCGCGCGGCACGGCCTCGTACCCGCCGCGCGGCACCGCGCGCTCGCCGATGCCGATCTGCTCTGGCAATTCTGGCGGCACCTGCACGGCATCGTGCCGCTCGAGCGGCTGCGCGACCAGATCGCGCGGACGACGCGCCGGTTCCGGCTCGCGGGCGAGGTGACCGAAGCGCTGCTCGACACGGCGCCGGCGGGCTGCGGCGCGTATGCGCTGTTCGGCGAGGAAGACCAGCCGCTCTACGTCGGCCGCAGCGTGCGCGTGCGGCAGCGGCTGCGCGCGCTGCTGACCGGCGAGCGGCGTTCGTCGAAAGAGATGCGGATCGCGCAGCAGGTGCGGCGCGTCGAATGGCGGGAAACCGGCAACGAGCTCGGCGCGATGCTGGTCGAAGCGCAGTGGGTCGCGCGGTTGCGGCCATCGTACAACCGCCGTCCGGCTGCCGAGCCGGTGCGCGCGGGCGGCGCGCCCTGGCCGTTCGACGGCGCCGTCGCGTTCGAGGCGCATGGCGAGCGGCGGCTCTTTCATGTGATCGACGGCTGGTGCTACCTCGGCGGTGCCGAGTCGCTCGATGCGGCCGCGCGCCTCGCCGCCGATGCCGCGGGCGGCGCGTTCGAACCGTTCACGCACCGTCTGCTGCAGACCCACCTCGCGCGCGGTCTGCAATTGATTCCGCTCGCTGCGGTGACGTCGGCCGCCTGAGCGGCGGGTGCGACGCCCGCGCCGGTATCAGCCGATCGCGCTTGCGCCGCCGCCCGCGCACACGTGCGACAGCGCCGTATCGAGCGCGGGCGTCCGGCTCGAATCGTAGCGCGTGAGCGCCTTCCAGTTCGCGATGCTGCGTGCGAGACGCGCCTGGCAGTCGGGCGCATCGCGCAACGGCGCGACCTGTGCGAGACCGGCCAGCATTTTCTGCGTCAGCCGGTCGAGCGCCGGCCGCGTGCTCGTCGCGAGATCGGGCGGCGTGCCTTCGGGCGGCCGCGTCGCGCGCCATGTCGCGAACAGCGCGTTCTGCACGTCCTTGCTCGCGGCGATCTGGTCCTCGAAGAACGTGCGCGCGAACGACGCATCGAGGCCCGTCTGCGCCGCGCGCTGTTCGACGGCCGCGAGCAGCGCGGCCTCGCGCGGACGATCCTCGATCGGCTGACGGTTCGCCCATTTCCAGCGCGCGACCGGCTCGGCAAGCGCGAGACGCTGCGACGCGAGCGCGACGAGGTTGGTGAGCGCGGTATCGTCGCCGTCCGCGCGAACGGGTTGCGACGACGAGAAGAGGGCGAGACCGAGCGCGACGGCAGCGGCGCTGACATGAAAGGCTTGCTTCATCGGAATGATCGGAGGGGCGGGGTGGACCCGAGGTGGAAAACCAGAAGGATAGACGAACGCGGTCGCGCGGCGTGGCGACGCAGCGGAAGAATCAGCGGGCGAGCCGATCCGGCACCGTCAGGCCGTTGCAGCCCGGGTGCGAAGAAAACTGCGCAACAGACGCAGCGATGAACCGCACGATGACGACGATCGACACGTGTCGGTTACAGAGCGGAACGGTCGTTCACTTCGGCGAGTACAGCTTGTGCTGCTCGTCGAAGAACGCCCGCACATGCTCGGGCAATTCGGCGAGGAATTCCACGCCGACGGGTTCCGGATCCGGGCTCATCACTTGCTCGGGCGGCGGCATGCGGGTCGGTCTTTCGTCCATGGTCATTTCTCCAACGGGTTCAACGATTATCAACCTCGTGCTCGGATTTGTGCCAGAGACGAATCGTTAGATTTTGTCTCTGTTGTATTAACGGCACATGCGCTGCAGCACGCGCTGTGATGCCCGCTATTGCCGTCTGCAGAATCGGCAACAGTCGGGCCGCTTGTTATACTTGCGCGCACTTTTTCCTGGACCGCGATGAAACGAACGACGCGATGGATCGGCCTGGTTTGGCTGGCGCTGGTACTGAACGTACTGTCGCCCGTCATCGGCTACGCGCGCGTCGCGTCGAGCGGCTCCGGCCCGCTGACGCTCGAATTGTGCAGTGCAGCGGGCGCACGCCATGTCGTGCTCGCGCAGGCGGACGACGATCGCGCCGCGTCGTCGTTCGATCACGCCGGCGTGCCGCACTGCGTGTACTGCCCCGGCTTTGCGGCGAACCTCGCGCTCGGCGCGAGCCTGCCGCCGCTGCCCGGCTTCGTGCGGGCCTTCGCGTACCGCGCCGTCGCGCCCGTCGCAGCGGACGTCAGACGCACGGGCCTGCGTCTCGCGCAACCGCGCGCTCCCCCTGAAAACACCGCGATCTGATTGACGTCGTCCGTGCGCCGCTGCGGCGCACGGTCCGCCGCCCGCGGCCGATGCCGCGCGCCGTGCGTTTGCTGCGCGGCGCGCCGGCGTCCGTGTTCGCACGGCGGTATCCGGTCACGTTTTCAGGAAATTCTCCATGTTGCTTACCCTTGCCGCGCGACCGACGCGCGGCCGGCTTGCGCTGGCGTGCGCGGCCGCTTTTGCCTTGCCCGGCGCGTATGCGGCATCGTCCGACAGCGCGCCGACCGATCCGGTTCGCGATCCCGCGAACCGCTCCGCGCGGGCCGTCGTGCCCGCGGCTTCCGCTGCTTCGGCTGCTTCCGCTGCTGCCGCCGAACCGGCCGGCGACACGCTGAGCGCCGTCAGCGTGATGGCCCAGCGCGAGCCGCTCGATCCCGATACGCCGGCCGTCGTCGAATCGATGACGCGCGAGCGCATCGACACGCATACCAACGTCACGACCGAGGACGCGCTGAAGTACGCGCCGAACCTCATGGTGCGCAAGCGCTATATCGGCGACCGCAACAGCGTGTTCGCAGGGCGCGACTTCAACGAGCTGCAGAGCGCGCGCGGCCTCGTCTATGCGGACGGCCTGCTGTTGTCGAACCTGCTAGGTTCGAGCTATGCGTATCCGCCGCGCTGGTCGCTGATCGCGCCCGACGACATCGCGCGCGTCGACGTGCTGTACGGCCCGTTTTCGGCGCTGTATCCGGGCAATGCGATCGGCTCGACCGTGCTACTGACCACGCGGCGGCCGGACAAGCTCGAGGCGTCGCTGTCGACGCAGTTCTTCACGCAGCGCTATCGCGACGGCTACGGATTCGCCGACAGCTTCGGCGGCAATCATCAGACTGCGCGGATCGCGAACCGCATCGGCCGCTTCTGGTTCTCGCTGTCGCTCGACCGGCTCGAGAACGACGGTCAGCCGATGCAGTACGCGAGCCCGAACGCGAGCTACAACGCGAAACTCGGCCGCGCGGTGCCCGTCACGGGCGCCGCCACCGACATCGGGCCGAACGGCAAGGCGCGCACGATCGTCGGCGCGCAATCGCTCGAGCGCACCGAGCAGATCAACGAAACCGTGCGCATGGGCTATGCGTTCACCGACCGCGTCGACGCGACGCTGACGCTCGGGCATTGGGAGAATCACTACCGCCAGCACGGCGACACGTTTCTGCGCGACGCGGCCGGCCAGCCGGTCTACGGCGGCAACGTGGCGATCGGCGGGCAGAACCTGACGATCGCGCCCGGCGCGTTCGCGCCGCAGCGCGGCGACCAGGAGAACTGGCTGTACGCGTTCGGGCTGAACGGCCGGCTCGCGTCGGGCTGGCGGCTGTCGGGCATCGTGTCGGCGTACGACGTGTCGCGCGACGTGCTGCGCGCCGCGTCTACCGCGCAGGGCGGGGCCGGCACGCTGTTCCAGGGTGACGGCACCGGCTGGCGCACGCTCGACCTGAAGGCCGAAGCGCCCGAGGTGCACGGTCATGCGTTCACGTTCGGCTATCACTACGACAACTATTTCCTGCGCAACGTCACATACAACACGGCCGACTGGCTGAACGGTCCGGTCACGTCGCTCGCCAGCGTCTATCGCGGCGATACGCGCACGCAGGCGCTCTACGCGCAGGACGCATGGCGCTTCGCGCCGGCCTGGCTCGCGACGCTCGGGCTGCGCTACGAGCGCTGGGATGCCTACGGCGGCGCGCTCGGCAACGCGAGCGGCACGTTCGGCTATGCGGATCGCAGCGCCAACGCGCTGTCGCCGAAAGTTGCGCTGCAATGGGATGCGACCGACGTGTGGCGCTTCCGGCTGTCGTTCGCGACCGGCACGCGTTTTCCGACGGTCGGCGAGCTGTTCCAGGGGACGATCTCGAACAACGCGATCGTCAACAACAATCCGAACCTGCGCCCCGAAAAGGCGATCGACTGGGACTTCACCGCGGAGCGCGACGTCGGCGTCGGCGTCGTGCGTGCGAGCGTGTTCCAGAGCGATCTGCGCGATTCGATCTACAGCCAGACGACGGTCGCCGGCGCCTCGACGGTCACCAACATCTCGAACGTCGACCGCGTGCGCGTGCGCGGCGTCGAACTCGCGTTCAGCGGCGAAAACGTCGGGCTCAAGGGGCTCTCGATCGACGCGAACGTATCGGCGAGTAATGCGCAGATTCTCGCCGATGCCGCCAACCCCGCGTACGTCGGTTCGCGCTTTCCGCGCATTCCGCGGATGCGCGCGAATCTGCTCGCATCGTATCGCTTCGACGAGCACTGGCTCGCGAGCGTCGGCGTGCGCTATTCGGGCCGGCAGTTCAACACGCTCGACAACAGCGACGTGAATCCCGACGTCTATGGCGGCACGAGCGCGTTTACGGTCGTCGACGTGAAGGCGCGCTATCGCTTCGATCGTCACTGGACCGCATCGGTCGGCATCGACAACCTGACGGACCGCCGCTACTACGTGTTCCACCCGTATCCGGGTCGCACTTTCTATGGAGAACTGAAATGGTCGCTGTGAAATCGATCGTCGCCGGCTGCGCGCTGTGGCTCGCGGCGCTGTCGCCGGCCGGCGCGCACGATGCGCCGGCGCCCGCCGATCCGCATGCCGCGCACATGAGCATGGCGGGCGCGCCCGCGCAGCAGAAGGCGCCGCTTGCGACCGGCGCCGCGTTCGACGCGCAGCATCGGCTGTGGGTCGCGTGGGTCGAAGGCGCGCATGTCGTCGTCGCGCATTCCGACGATGCGGGCCGCACCTTGTCCGCGCCGGTCGTCGTCAACGCGATGCCGGAGCCGATCTACACGAGCGCGGAGAATCGGCCGAAGGTCGCGACGAGCCCGGACGGGCGCGCGGTCTATGTGTCGTGGTCGATGCCGCTCGATGCGCCGTACACCGGCATGGTCCGCTTCTCGCGTTCGCTCGACGGCGGCGCGACCTGGAGCGTGCCGACGACCGTGCATCGCGATCGGCAGGCGATCACGCACCGCTTTGACATGATGGCCGTCGACCGGGCCGGCAATATCGCGATCGCGTGGATCGACAAGCGCGATCTCGTCGCCGCGAAGGCCGCGGGGCGCAGCTACGATGGCGCGGCCGTTTACTACGCGGTATCGCGCGACGGCGGCGCCTCGTTCGAGCCCGAGCGCAAGGTGACCGATCACACCTGCGAGTGCTGCCGGATCGCAATGACGATCGATCCGGCAGGCCGCATTCAGGCGGCCTGGCGCAACGTGTTTCCCGGGCAGATCCGCGACCATGCGCTCGCGGTGCTGCCGGTGTCGGCGTCGGCGCCTGTCGTGCCGCTGCGCGCGACGTTCTCGAACTGGCATGTCGAAGCGTGTCCGGAGCACGGGCCCGCGCTCGCGATCACGCCGGACGGCACGCGCCATCTCGCCTGGTTCGGCGTCGTCGACGGCCGCGCCGACGTGTTCTATTCGCGCATCGGCGCGGACGGCCAGCCGCGCGGCACGCCGTGGGCCTTCGGCGCGGATCCGGCGCGACCGGCCGAGCAGGTGTCGCATCCGGCACTCGTGTCGCGCGGCGATGTCGTGTGGCTCGCGTGGAAGGCGTTCGACGGCGAGGCGATGCAGATCAAGCTGCGCCGCTCGGACGATCTCGGCGCACACTGGTCGGCGCCACGCGTGATCGCCTCGACGTCGGGCGCGAGCGACAACCCGCAACTGCTCGACGATGCGGGCCGCATCTATCTGTCGTGGCGCACGCGTAACGACGGTTACCGGCTGATCGCGGTGGAGGACGGGCAATGAAGCGGCTGATCGCATCGACGATGCTCGTGCTGGCGAGCGTGTCTGCATGGGCGGCCGGCACGCTGCAGCCGTTGCGCGCGGCCGAGGTTGCGACGCTGTACGCCGGCGCGCACGAACGTCCGCTCGCGGTCGAGATCTGGTCGCTCGATTGCGGCTACTGCCGCGAGAACGCTGCGCATCTCGTCGCGTGGCAGCGTCGTCATCCGGATGTGCGTGTCGCGATGATCGCGATGGATGCGTACGACGACAATCGCGCGGCGCTCGAACAGGCGCTCGCGCAGATGAACCTGCCGCCGCAGATCGCGCAGTATGCGAATGCGGAGCCGATGCCCGAGCGTCTGCGCGCGGCGCTCGATGCGGGATGGCGGGGCGAGATGCCGCGCACCGTGTGGATCGCGCGCGACGGCGCGCGCGAGGCGCGCAGCGGGTTGCTCAGCGACGACGTGCTCGACGGCTGGCTGCAGCGTACGAAGCGGCGCTGAAACGGAACGCGGCGCGCGGCGAAGGGGCCGCGCGCCGCGCTCGATACGGAGCGCGCCCGCGGGCGCGCGGAGACGATCGTCAGGCTCGTCGGAACAGGCGGATGATGAACAGCAGGATCACCGCACCGATTACCGCAATGATCACCGAGCCGATGAAGCCGCTGCCGACGCTGATGCCGAGCACACCGGCCAGCCAGCCGCCGATCACCGCGCCGACGATCCCGACGATGATGTCGACGATCAGCCCGAAGCCGCCGCCCTTGACGAGTACGCCCGCGAGCCAGCCGGCGATGGCGCCGATGATGAGCCACATAATCAAGCCATGAGTCATATTGATCCTCTCCTTGTGTTGAGTCGAAATGACCGGACATCGGCGGAGTGCCGCAAGCGCTGGGCGAGTGCGGCTGACGATCCGTCGTGCCGCCTTCGCAATGTAACGCGATAGACGGGTCGGAATCGTTAAGTAATGTTATGCATGCTTAACGCGATTTTCCAGTTGATTTGTCTGATGAGCGGGCGCGAATGCGCAGCATGTTCTCCGTAATGAAAATGTAATGATGACCGTGGCGACTGCGTATCCGCGTGCGTCCCGCCTGAACGAAAGCTACGGTTTCCTGACGAACGCACTCGGCATACGGACCGTGCCGACGAATGCTTGCGCGAGCGTCGCTCTGCCGCATCTGCAAGCGCTCGGCACTCTTGAAGCCGTGCGTGCTGCCCTTATCTTCACGGCGTGGTGGTTCGGCGCGAATGCGCCGGACCGTAGTCGACTGCTTCGTGTGTGCAGGCAGCATGCGCGGACGAACGCAGTGCGTGTCGCGCTCGCCCGTGCATCGTTCGCCTGCCTTCCGAAATACAGGAGGTGGAAAATGGACTTCAGGAATCTGATTCCGTGGAACCGCGATCGCAACGTGCCGGCCGTGCGTCAGCGCGAGGACGATCATCCGGTGCTGGCGCTGCATCGCGAAATGAATCGGCTCTTCGACGACTTCTTCCGCAGCTTCGATATGCCCGCACGTTTCGGCTCGTCGCTGGCGTCGTCGTTCGGCTGGCCGAACATCGAGCTCAACGAGAGCGACGACGCGATCACTGTGGTCGCGGAGCTGCCCGGCCTCGAACAGAAGGACATCGACGTGTCGCTCGATCACGACGTGCTGACGATCCGCGGCGAGAAGAAGGGCGGTTCGACCGGCGCCGTCTACAGCGAGCGGTGGCAAGGCGCGTTCCAGCGTTCGGTGCAGTTGAGCCCGGACGCCGACCCCGAGAAGGTGACGGCCAGCTTCCGCAACGGCGTGCTCACCGTGACGATCGCGAAGCGGCCCGACGCGCAGAGCCGCGTGCGCCGCATCCCGGTGAACGGGTAATTCGTGCAAGCGGCCGGCAGCGATGCCGGCCGTTTTTTCTGCTGCCGTCGTGCGCGAAACGCGGCGCGCGTCGCGCGAATGCGAACCGGCCGCTCGGCTTGAATTTTTCGTCGCGTGCGCTATGTTATGTGTCGCTCGGCAGTTGCGGTTCACGCACTGCGTGTTTCGATTTGTGTGTCGGCGGCCATGCTCGCGACAGACGAACTGGAGCGCGTGGTCCGGTTCGGCTTGCGCGCAGGCCCCTCGGAAATCAGGAGCCAGTGATGAGCGATTTTTTCTTCGACGTGAATCTGCGTGGCGATCTGCGGCGCCTGCAACGGCAGATCGCGCATTTCTTCGCGGGTCTTCCCGCGCGGCTGCGCGCAACGCGCATCGGCCGCTTCTTCGATGCGCGCCAGGCCGCAACTTCTGACGATACCGCGCCGCAACGGCGCGACGATCCGGTGCATCGCACGTAACGGGATGCGCCGTACACGGAGAAACGAGCCATGATCGATCCCGTCAGACACGAACACTGGAAGGGCTTCGAGATCGACACGCGCGAGATGCCGGTCAGGCATTGCGCGACGCCGTCGGCGACGCACGATACGTACGTCGCGCTCGTGCGCATCGTGCGTGCAGGGACCGTGCTGGCCGACTGGCATCTGCCGCGCTATGCGCAGCAGTGGGCGAGCGCCGACGAGGCGCACCGCGAAGCCGTGGAATATGCGATCAAGGCGATCGCGTCGGGACGCGTCGGCGCCGCGGCCTGACGATTGCTCGCCGACGCACACGCGACCATCGGAGGCAATATGCAGACGGAAACGTTCAGCGAATACCGAAGTTGCGCAATCCGTACCGTCGTCACGACGGAAGAGGACGGCCGCTACACGGCGGCCGCGATCGTCGCCGACCGCGACGGCGAGACGCGCACGCTCGGCGTCGAAGGCAACTTCGCGGAGTCGGACGAAGCGCGCGATCGCGCAATGGAACTGGCGATCGCGTGGATCCAGCAGCGCAGCATCGTGTCGGAGCGCTGCGTGCGACACGCATAGCGTGTTGCGCCGCGTATCGCGGCCCGGAAAGCAAAAAGCCCAGTCGCGAGGACTGGGCTTTTTGGCTGAATCAGTGGTGCCGGAGATAGGAGTCGAACCTACGACCTTCGCATTACGAATGCGCTGCTCTACCAACTGAGCTACACCGGCAGCAGAGAAATGAAATTATAGGGTGAAATCCGAGACCTTGGCAATAGGTTTTGCGAAATTTTTTTCAGCGCCGGGCGCCTGCTTCGCGAAACCCTCGATCCGGCGGACTGCCCGCTTTCACTTCACCGCGATGCGGCCTGTCAGGGCCACATCGCGAGGCGCGATTTTACTTGCGTCGCGCGCGTCCGTCCAGTGTTGCGGTGCAAATTATTGGCTTTCGTGGTGATAGGCGGTCACGCGTTCGACTTCGTTCTTCGAGCCGAGGAACACCGGCACGCGCTGGTGCAGGCCGGTCGGCTGGACTTCCATGATCCGCTGCGTGCCGGTGGTGGCCGCGCCGCCTGCCTGCTCGACGATGAACGCCATCGGGTTCGCCTCGTACATCAGGCGCAGCTTGCCCGGGCGGTCCGGCGTGCGCTTGTCGGCCGGATACATGAAGATCCCGCCGCGGTTCAGGATCCGGTGCACGTCGGCGACCATCGAGGCGATCCAGCGCATGTTGAAGTTGTCGCCGCGCGGGCCGTCCTTGCCGGCGTTCAGTTCGTCGACGTAGCGCTTGACCGGGTCGTACCAGTGACGCGCGTTCGAGGCGTTGATCGCGTATTCGCGCGTATCGGCCGGGATCTGCATGTTGCTCTGCGTGAGCACCCACGAGCCGACTTCGCGGTCGAGCGTGAAGCAGTTCACGCCGTTGCCGGTGGTCAGCACGAACACCGTCTGCGGGCCGTATACCGCATAGCCTGCCGCGACCTGCTGCGTGCCGGGCTGCAGGAACGATTCTTCGGTCGCCTGCTTGCCGTCCGGGCAGCGCAGCACCGAGAAGATCGTGCCAATCGACACGTTCACGTCGATGTTCGACGAGCCGTCGAGCGGATCGAACACGAGCAGGTATTCGCCGCGCGGATAGTTCGCCGGGATCGGGAAGAACGTTTCCATTTCCTCCGAGGCCATCGCGGCGAGGTTGCCGCCCCATTCGTTCGCGTCGAGCAGGATCTCGTTCGACAGGATGTCGAGCTTCTTCTGCACTTCGCCCTGGACGTTTTCGCTGCCGGCGGTGCCGAGCGCATCGCCGAGCGCGCCCTTCGACACGTTGTAGCTGATCGCCTTGCACGCGCGGGCGACGACTTCGATCAGCAGGCGCAGGTCGGCGGGGAGGTTATTGGTCTCGCGCTGCTGTTCGATCAGGAACTTGGACAGCGTGGTGCGGCGGGCAATGGACATGACAGACTCCGAAAGGCCAAAGAATCCTTGAGTTGCCGCAATTTTACCTGCCGGGCCTCGGCGGCCGACGGGTTTTTTCGTCCCGTTACAACGCGCGGCGCGCGAATCGGCCCGGTTCGCGTCGCTATGGTGCGGTAGCGCACGCGCGTTGCCGCGAAGCAAACGCGCGCGGCGGGCACGCGCCGCGCCTCATGAAAAAAGGCCGGCACTGCGGGGCGCAGTACCGGCCTCGATGCGCGAGCGCGCCTGCCGCGATGCGTGGCGCGTCAGGCGAGCGCCTTCTCGACGATCTCGCGCACGTCGCGCGATTTCGCGCCCGCGGCGACCTTTTCGAGCGCCTCGCGCATCTTGTCGCGCAGCGCGGGCGTGTAGCGGCGCCACAGCTCGAGCGAACGCGCGAGCCGCGCGGCGACCTGCGGATTGATCGCGTCGAGCGCAAGCACCTGCTCGGCCCAGAACGCGTAGCCCGAGCCGTCCGCCGCGTGGAACTGCGCGGGGTTGGCCGCACAGAAGCTGAAGATCAGCGAGCGCGCGCGGTTCGGATTCTTCAGATTGAACGCCGGATGCGCCATCAGCTTGCGGACCTTCGCGAGCGTCGGCTGCGCGGGCGTGCCGCGTTGCGCGGCCTGCATCGCGAACCACTTGTCGATCACGAGCGCTTCCTTCTCGAAGCGGCGATAGAAGTCGTCGAGCGCGCGCTCGGCCGGCTCGTTCGCGCCTGCCGCCGCCGCGGACAGCAGGGCGCCAAGCGCGGCCGCGCGATCGGTCATGTTGTTCGCCGCGTCGTATTGCGCAGTCGCGAGCCGTACCGCGTCGGCCGGATCCTCGAGTTCCGCGAGATACGCGAGCGCGAGGTTCTTCAGCGCGCGGCGGCCCGACGCTTCGGGCGTCGGCTCGTACGTGCCGGGCGTCTGGTGCTGGTCGTACGCGGTGAGCCATTCGGCGCGCAGCGCGGTCGCGAGCTGGCGACGCACGAACTGGCGCGCGCGATGCACGGCGGCCGGGTCGGCTTCGGCCATCTGGTCGGCGAGGTAGGTTTCCGACGGCAGCGTCAGCGCGAGTTCGCGGAACGCCGGCGACAGGTTCGCGTCGGTCAGCACGCGGCGGAACGCGGCGACGAAGTTCTCGCCGAGCGTCAGCGGCTCGTTCGCGGCCGCGCGCGCAGCGAGCGTCAGCAGCGCGCGCGTCGCGAGCCGCTGGCCGGCTTCCCAGCGATTGAACGCGTCGCTGTCGTGCGCGAGCAGGAACGCGAGATCGTCGTCGCTGTAGTCGTATTCGACGATCACCGGCGCCGAGAAATTGCGCAGCAGCGACGGCAGCGGCGCTTCCGGCACGTCGACGAACGTGAACGTCTGTTCGGTCTCGGTGAACTCGAGCACGCGCGTCGTGCCCGCCGCAGCGGCCTCGCCGTCGAGACGCAGCGGCAGGTCGCGGCCGTCGCGGCCGATCAGCCCGATCGCGAACGGAATCAGCAGCGGACCCTGCTGTGTGTCGCGCGCGGCCGGCGACGCATCGCCGTAGCCCTGCGCGAGCGTGACGGTGTAGCGGCGCGCGGCGGCGTCATACGCGGTGCGCACGCTCACGCGCGGCGTGCCGGCCTGGCTGTACCAGCGCTCGAACTGCGCGAGATCGCGCCCGTTCGCATCGGCCATCGCGTGACGGAAATCGTCGCAGGTGACGGCCTGGCCGTCGTGGCGCTTGAAGTAGAGGTCCATCCCCTTGCGGAAGCCGTCGCGACCGAACAGCGTCTGATACATCCGCACGACTTCCGCGCCTTTCTCGTAGACGGTCATCGTGTAGAAGTTGTTGATCTCGACGTAGCTTTCCGGGCGCACCGGGTGCGCCATCGGGCCGGCGTCCTCGGCGAACTGCAGCTGGCGCAGCACGCGCACGTCCTCGATGCGCTTGACCGCGCGCGCGGCCGATTCGAGATCGTCGCCGGCGGCCATGTCGGCCGAGAACTCCTGGTCGCGGAACACCGTCAGGCCTTCCTTCAGGCTCAGCTGGAACCAGTCGCGGCACGTCACGCGGTTGCCGGTCCAGTTGTGGAAATACTCGTGGCCGACCACCGATTCGATGTTCGCGAAATCGACGTCGGTCGCCGTCTCGGGGTTCGCGAGCACGTACTTCGTGTTGAAGATGTTGAGCCCCTTGTTCTCCATCGCGCCCATGTTGAAGTCGCCGACCGCGACGATCATGAAGCGGTCGAGATCGAGCTCGAGGCCGAAGCGCCGTTCGTCCCAGCGGATCGAATGGATCAGCGAATCCATCGCGTGACGCGTCTTGTCGAGATCGGCCGGCTCGACCCACACCTGCAGCAGCTTTTCCTTGCCGGAGCCGGTCGTGATCCGCTCCTCGATCGCGACGAGCTTGCCCGCGACCAGCGCGAACAGATAGCTCGGCTTGCGGAACGGGTCTTCCCATTTCGCGAAGTGGCGGCCGTCGGGCAGGTCGCCCGAATCGACGAGGTTGCCGTTCGACAGCAGCACCGGATACGCGGCCTTGTCGGCGCGCAGCACGACCGTATACGACGCCATCACGTCGGGACGATCGAGGAAGTACGTGATGCGGCGGAAGCCTTCGGCCTCGCATTGCGTGAAGAAGTTGCCGCTCGATACGTACAGGCCCGACAGCGTCGTGTTCTGGTCGGGCGCGCACGCGCTTTCGAGCGTCAGGTCGAACGTGTCGGGCACGTTCTCGACGGTCAACCCGTGCTCGTGCGCGCGCACGGCGCCGTGCGGTGCGCCGTTCAGCTGGGCGCCGAGGAATTCGAGCGCCTCGCCCATCAGCTCCAGATGCGGTGCGGGCGCGGCATCGGGATTGCGACGCACGCGCATCGTATTCCTGACGATCGTACGGGCCGGCTCGAGATCGAATTCGAGCGCGACGGAATCGATGAGGAAGGCCGGCGGCGTGTAGTCGGCGCGGCGAATCACGGTGGAAGAGGCGTTGTCGGACATGGTCGTCGAGGTCGTGGAAAGGGGATCGGGCCCGCGGCGCGGACCTGGCGAACCGGCTCATTGTACAAAGGCTTGCGGCTGCGCGCCGCGCGAACTTTTTACCGGTTCGGACGGTCCGCGTATTATCGACATCCCGTCCGGTTCGCGCGGTGCGACGAACGGGAAACGGATCGACGAGGACGAACATGAAACGCGAATGGATTCATCGTGCCGCCGGCTGCATCGCGGCATTCGGCGCGGCGCTGCTGACGGGCTGCACTAGCTATGTGACGACGCAGGTCACGGCCTTTTCCGACTGGAGCGGCAGCGACGCGACGCGCACCTATGCGTTCACGCGCACCGATGCGCAGAAGAACAGCATCGAGCAGTCGACGTACGAGCCGATCGTCGCGAACGAGCTGTCCGCGTATGCGTTCCGGCAGGTGCCGCTTGCGCAGGCGCGCTATCTCGTCGGCCTGTCGTACAACGTCGGCAGCGATCTCGTGACGGTGCCGCAGCCGGTCTATTACGATCCGTGGTTCATCGGGCCGGGGCCGTACTGGCGCGGCGGCCCGTGGGGCCCCTGGGGGCCGTGGGGGCCGATGCCGGCCGGCTACGTCGCGCAGACGTATCGCGTGTTCGACTACACGCTCGGCATCCGCATCACCGAGCGCGCGACCGGCAAGGAGGTCTACAACGTGACCGCGCGCACGACCGGCGACAACGGCGCGATGCTCAATGCGATGCCGTTCCTCGCGCGCAGCGCGCTCGCCGATTTCCCGCTTGCGAACGGCGCGGTGCGCACGGTCCGCTTGCCGGTCGACAAGCGCGGCGGGCCCGCGATGCCGGCGTCCAACGAGCGTCCCGTGGCACCGGCGTCGGGCAGCGCGGCCGCGCCGAAATAATCGGCGGAATCCGGCGCGCGGGCGGACCGCCGCGGCCGGTCCGCCGCGACGTCCGCGCGTGCGATCAGAGGCCCACGCCCAACAGCGCCAGCACGCCGAGCACGACGAACAGCACGGCCGCGATGCCGTGCACGAGCTTGGTCGGCAGGCGGTGCGCAAAGCGGTCGCCGAGCAGGATCGCCGGCACGTTCGCGAGCATCATGCCGAACGTCGTACCGGCGACGACCCCGATGTAGTCCTGGAAGCGTGCGGCGAGTGCGACGGTCGCGAGCTGCGTCTTGTCGCCCATCTCCGCGAGGAAGAACGCGACGAACGTCGCGCCGAACACGCCGAGCCTCGAGCGGTTCGCGTTCGCTTCGTCCGCGTCGAGCTTGTCCGGCACGAGAATCCACAATCCCATCCCGACGAACGACACCGCGAGCGCCCACCGCATGATCGACGGCGTGACGAGCGCGCCGAGCCATTCGCCGAGCGCACCCGCGCAACCGTGGTTGACGAGCGTCGCGATGAGCACGCCGAGAATGATCGGCAGCGGCTTGCGATAGCGCGCAGCGAGGACGAGCGAGAGCAGTTGGGTCTTGTCGCCGATTTCAGCGAGAGCGACGGCGCCGGTGGAGATCAGGAAGGCTTGAGTCACGTACGGGGTTCCACGGGCCTTGTTATGCGTGCGAGCGACGATCCACCGCGCGCCGGGCCCTGATGCGGCGCGCGATGAACCATCGGTCTCGCCAGGCCTCGGTGGCTGCGTCCGCCATGGCCGAACGGCCAAGTCTGTTGACGGACGCCTCCGTCACGATCGACGCAGCGGTGCGACGGATCGAGCGGAGCGGCTACTCCCCAATGAGCGGCGCATTCTAGCATGGCGCGCGCAACGTGCAAATGTGCGTTGCGCGCGCATCGAATGGCGCTCGGCTGCCGGCCCGCGCGTGCTACGTGCCGGCGCGGGGCGTCGTCAGTTCGCCGCGACGCGGCGTGCGGCGCCGCGCTCGTGCACGAGGCGGCCGGCCGCATAGGTGCGATAGACCGCGCGGTCGTCGCCGAGCAGCGCGAACGCGAACAGCAGTTCCTCGAGCGATTCCGCGCGCTGCGTGCGCCGCGCGAGCAGCGGCGTGGCCTGCGGATCGAGCACGACGAAGTCGGCCTCGGTGCGCGGCGCGAGCGTGCCGATCGTATCGGCGAGATCGAGCGCCTGTGCGGCGCCCGCCGTCGCGAGCCAGAACATCCGCGTCGCGCTCAGATGATGGCCCGACAACCGCGCGACCTTGTGCGCCTCGTTCATCGTCTGCAGCATCGAGAACGACGTGCCGCCGCCGACGTCGGTCGCGAGCGTGACCGGCACGCCGTATTCGCCGGCCTTGTCGAAATCGAACAAGCCGCTGCCGAGGAAGAAGTTCGACGTCGGGCAGTGCGCGACGACCGTGCGCGTCTCGGCCATGCGGCGGCGGTCCTCGTCGTCGAGATGGATGCAGTGGCCGTACACGGCGCGCGGCCGCAGCAGGCCGTAGCGATCGTAGATGTCGAGATAGCTGCGATGGCCGGGGAACAGCTCGGCCGCCCATTTCACCTCGTCGACGTTTTCGGCGACGTGGCTCTGCACGAACACGTCCGGATGGCGGCGCGCGAGCTCGCCGCAGGCTTCGAGTTGCGCTTCGGTCGAGGTCGGCGCAAAGCGCGGCGTGATCACGTACATCTGCCGGCCGCGGCCGTGCCAGCGCGCGATCAGCTCGGCCGTGTCGTCGTAGCCGGACTGGGCGGTGTCGCGCAGGAACTCGGGGCAGTTGCGATCCATCATCACCTTGCCCGCGATCATCCGTAGGTCGCGCGCTTCGCTCGCCGCGAACAGCGCGTCGGCCGACTGCTTGTGCACCGTGCAGTAGACGAGCGCGCTCGTCGTGCCGCAGGCGAGCAGTTCGTCGACGAAGAAGTCCGCGACCTCGCGCGCATGCTCCGGGTCGCCGAACCGCCGCTCGGTCGGGAACGTGTACGTGTCGAGCCAGGGCAGCAGGCCGGGCGCCGGCGACGCGATCATGTCCGTCTGCGGGTAGTGGATGTGCGTGTCGATGAAGCCCGGCACGATCAGCTTGCCGCGCAGGTCGTGCACGACTGCGTCGCGCGCGAGCATCGGCGCGATGCGCGCATAGGGGCCCGCCGCGACGACCTTGCCGTCGTCGACGATCAGCAGACCGTCGGTCTCGTGAATCGCGGCCTGGCTCGATTGTGCGGGGTCGCCGTTGAAGGTCAGCAACTGGGAGCGAAAAGCGGTTTGCGTCATGACGAAGGGTCCTGCATCAAGGTAAGACAGACAGAAGAAAACGGCCGGCGCCGCAGCGGCGAAGGCGTCGACGAAGCCGTGCGCGTATCGGCGCAGCGGCGGTTCGCGCGATGCGATGCGCACGCGCGTGCATGGCGGTCATTCGCGATTGCGCCGCGTGCAGCGCGCACCGCGTCGCGCGTTGCCGATGCCGTGCGCGGCGAGCGCGCCACGTCGCACCGCATCGGCGTGCGGTGCGGCGCGCGTCCCGTCGTCGCGACATGCAGGCCGGTGCGATGCGTGATCATCTGTCCGTCGCCTCGATTGCAGCCGTCACGCGGCGCGCCAGTACGCGTCGAGCCGCGCGATCAGCGCGTCGCGCCGCGCGGCGTCGACGAACGACGCCTCGAAGCCGTTGCGGAGCACCGCATGCACGTCGGCGTCGCCGAGCTGCAGCGCCTCGACCGTCGCGAAATAGTTGTCGTTGACGTAGCCGCCGAAATAGGCGGGATCGTCGGAATTGATCGTCACGGCGACACCGCGGTCGAGCAGCGCCTTCAGCGTGTGCTTCGACATGTCGTCGAACACGCAGAGCTTCAGGTTCGACAGCGGGCACACGGTCAGCGCCGTGCGCGTGCGCGCGAGCCGTTCGACGAGCGCGCCGTCCTCGATCGCGCGCACGCCGTGGTCGATCCGGTCGACCTTCAGCACGTCGAGCGCTTCGTAGATGTACGCGGGCGGACCTTCCTCTCCCGCATGCGCGACGAGCTTCAGCCCGAGCGCCCGTGCCTTGTCGAATACGCGCGCGAACTTCGTCGGCGGATGGCCGAGCTCGGACGAGTCGAGGCCGACGCCGATCAGCCGGTGACGATAGCGCTCGAACAGCGGCAGCGCCGATTCGAACGTTGCGAGCGCATCTTCTTCCGGTAGATGGCGCAGGAAGCACAGGATCAGCTTGCTCGACAGCCCGCGCTTTTCCGCATCGGCGAGCGCGCGCTCGATGCCGGCGACCACCGTCTCGATCGGCACGCCGCGCGCGGTATGCGTCTGCGGATCGAAGAACAGCTCGGTATGGACGACGTTGTCCGTGAGCGCGCGTTCGCAGTACGCGGCGGTCATGTCGTAGAAGTCCTGCTCGGTCAGCAGCACGCTCGCGCCCGCGTAGTAGATGTCGAGGAACGACTGCAGATCGGTGAACGCGTACGCGGCGCGCAGCGCATCGATCGAATCGTAGGGAAGCCTCACGCCGTTGCGCTGCGCGAGCGCGAAGATCAGCTCGGGCTCGAGCGAACCTTCGATATGGATATGCAGCTCGGCCTTCGGCGCGCGAGCGATCTTGTTCTTGAATGTCGGAGTCATGGCGTCGTGATGGTCGGTCAGAGAGTAGGGGAAGCGTGCGCCGGCACCTGCGCGTTCGCCTCGACGGCCTGCAGCAGCTGCGCGGCCACCGAGATCGCGATCACTTCGGGCGCCTTGTCGACGATGCCTTCGACGCCGATCGGGCAGCGCATCCGCGCGACCTGAACGGGATCGATGCCGATCGCCGCGAGGCGATGATCGAACTGCACGCGTTTCGCGTGCGAGCCCATCATGCCGAAGTACGCGTAGTCGCCGCGCCGCAGGATGCGCTCGGCCAGCGCGAAGTCGAGCGCGTGGTCGTGCGTCATCACGACGAAGTACGTGTGCGGAGGCGCGGCGTCGACGGCCGTTGCCGGATCGTCGAGCGCATCGATCGCCAGATTGCCGATGCCGGCGAGCGCGTCGGCCACCGGGAACGCCGCGTCGCGCCGGTCGATCCAGCGCACGTGGCACGGCAGCGTCGCGAGCACCTTCACGAGCGCGGCGCCGACGTGGCCGGCGCCGAACAGCGCGACCGGGAACGCATACGGCGCGATCGTTTCGGTCATCAGCGACACGCCGCCGGTTTCCCACAACAGGCAGTCGGCGCGTGCGGCGGCCGGTTCCGGCTCGCTGAGCAGCGGCGCACCGGGCGAGGGGCCGAATGATACGCTACGCACGGTCGCCGCGCCGGCCGCGACGCGTTTCGCGAGCGACGTGATCCAGCCGAGATCGCCGACGTCGAGCCGCTCGAACGCGAGCACGACGGCGCCGCCACAGCACTGGCCGAGGCTCGGGCCGAGCGCGAGCCGTTCGAGCCGGCGCGCGTTCGGCACGTGCGCGCCGTCCTTCAGCAGATGCCTCGCGATTTCGATCGCCTTCCATTCCAGATGACCGCCACCGATCGTATGACGCGCCGTATCGCGCGTGACGAGCATCTTCGTGCCGGCCTCGCGCGGCGCGGAGCCGTCGGTGTGTGCGACCGTCACGAGCACGGCCGATTCGCCGTGCGCGAGCAGTTGCTGCAGATCGCCGAGCCACGCTTCCATCAGCGCGCTCCGATCGGGACGACGCTGCACGACGCGCGGCGCGGGCTGGCGGGCGCGGCGGCAACGGGAACGGTCGGGAGCGGTGCGCGCCCCGCAGGCGCGGGCCGCGTGCAAGCGGGGCGGCCGGACGTGCGGACGCCATGAGGGTGACGGATGCGGATGGTTTGCGTTGTCATGATGAATCCAGTCGACATTGCGGATCAGGCGCGCGTTACGCAGGGTGAGACCGCCCGGTCTCGCGCACGTAGATCGCCATCCAGCCGCGAAGATAGCATCGCGCGGCCGCGCGAACATGGCCGGACGGTGATGCGGGCTATCAGACGGCGATCATGTCGATCATAGGCCGACCGCGCGATGGCGGGGAGCGATGCGTGCGCATCGGCGCCGAAAGCCCGCGCGGCGGGCCGTATGCACGGCAGGGGCGCGAGGCGCGCGGGCGTCGCGCGACGGGGACGAAACGGCTAGGTGTTTACGCGCAGCGGCCGGCAGGGCCGCGCCACGTGCGAGCGGGGCCGCGGCGCGCGGCCGCCGCCCGCGCGGTGTGCAGGCCTCAGCCTGCGAGCTTGCGGCGATGCCGCCAGAGGTTCGCGGCGACCGCGACGAGGATCACGGCGAACGCGATCAGCGCCCAGCCGGGCAGCAGGATCCCGAGGATCGGCGGATAGACGGTTTCGCACAGCCCGGCGACCTTGAACATGCCGGGGAACCAGTGCGCCGGCGGCAGGCTGTCGACGATCGGCTGCAGCGTGTCGAAGCCGCAGCTGAAGCCCGGATTCATCTGGATCGAGAGGTGTCGCGCGGCCGTGCCGACGCCGGCGGCCGCCGCGATCGCGATCAGCAACTCGAGCACCCAGATCGCGCGCCAGTTGCGCATCCCGGCGGCGAGGAACGCGAAAATGCCGATCGCCGCGAAGAAGTAGCGCTGGATGATGCACAGCGGGCACGGATCTTCGTTCTTCACGTACTGCAGGTACAGCGCACCGGCGAGCAGGGCAATGCAGACCCATCCGAGCAGCATCAGCAGATGGCGTTGGCGGCGCAGCGCAAGCGTGGCTTCTTTCATGTCGGCAGGGGTCCTCGTCGGTCGGTACGGAAAACGATCGCGCGATTTTAGCGCGAACGGTCCGGCCCCCACCGGCCGCCGCGCCTGCGGCACCCCGCCGCATCCCCGCGCGCCGCGTTCAGCGGATCGTGTTCAGCACGGCCTCGACCGACTGGCCGATCGCGAGCAGCGCATCGTCGCGGTGCGGCGCGGCCGCGAGCATCAGGCCGACCGGCGCGCCGTCGCGCGGATGGCAGGGCAGCGACAGTGCGCAGGCATCGAGGAAGTTGAACGCGCTCGGATTGCGCAGGATCAGCGCATTGGTGCGCGTGAACGCGGCGTCGTCGGCTTCGAGCTCCGCGATGCGCGGCGGCACGATCGGCACCGTCGGCGCGACCAGCGCATCGAAGCGCGCCCACACCGTGTGCGCGGCTTCGTCGAGCATCGCGCGGCGCGCCGCGAGCAGATCGAGATAGTCGGCCGCGGTGGCCGGCTCGCCCTTCAGGATGCGCGTCAGCACGCGCGGGTCGTAGCGGTCGCGCTGCTCGGCGAGCAGCGGACGGTGCCACGCGTACGCCTCGATCGGCGAGAAGCCAAAGCGGTTGATCTCCGGCAGCCGGTCGAGCGCGGAGAACCGCACTTCGGTGACGATCGCGCCGGCCGCTTCCAGGTGCTTGAGTGCGGTATCGAGCGCGGCCGCGACGTCGGCGTCGACGCCGTCGGTCACGTAGTTCGTCAGCACGCCGAGCCGCACGCCTTCGAGCGGCCGCGCGGCCGGCACGCTCGGCTCGAGGCCGGCGAGCATGCGGTCGACGAGCGCGCAGCATGCGACGGTCACGCCGATCGGCCCGAACGAGTCGAGCGTCGTCGACAGCGGGACGCCGCCTTGCGTCGGCACGCGGCTCGCGGTCGGCTTGAAGCCGGTCAGCCCGCACAGCGCGGCCGGAATGCGGATCGAGCCGCCGGTGTCGGTGCCGAGCGCGACGGCCGCCATCCCGTCGGCGACCGACGCGGCCGCGCCCGACGACGACCCGCCCGCGATGCGTGCATCGCCCGGCACGTCGCGCCGATACGGCGACGCGGGCGTGCCGAAGTGCGGATTGAGCCCGAGCCCCGAGAACGCGAACTCGCTCATGTTGGTGCGGCCGACCAGCACCGCGCCCGCACGGCGCAGCCGCGCGACCGCGACCGCATCGGCGCGCGCGGGCGGCGCGTCGTCGAGCACGCGCGAGCCGGCGCGCGTGACTTGCCCGGCGACGTCGAACAGATCCTTGATCGACACCGGGATGCCCGCGAGCGGCGACAGCACGGTGCCCGCGGCCCGCAGCCGGTCGTGTGCGTCGGCGGCCGCGCGCGCGTTGTCCGCATCGACTTCGGTGAAGACGACGGCGCCCTGGCCGGACGGATCGGCGATCCGTTCGAGCGCGGCGTCGACGAGCGCGCGGCTCGTGGTCGTGCCGGCGGCGAGATCGGCGGCGAGCTGGGCGAGCGGGGGGAAGGGCGTGAAAGTGGTCATGAGCGGCTCAGGGGCGAAGATGTTGGACAAGCGTGGAGCGGAACGAATCGATATGACGTTCGACGGCCGCGCGCGCACCGGCGGCGTCGCGCGCGGACAGCCGCTCGAACAGCGCGCGGTGCTCGCGCTGGACGTCGGCCAGATGGTGCGGCTCGGACAGCGTGACGAACCAGAAGCGCAGCGAGCGATCGTGCAGCCCGCGCAGGATGTCGGCGAGCACCGCGTTGCGCGCGGCCGCCGCGATCGTCTGATGGAACGCGCGATCGAGCTCCATCATCCCTTCGACGTCGTGCTGCTCGGCGCACGCCTGGCCTGCGTCGAGCAGCGCGGCGAGCGCTGCGAGATCGTCGGGCGTCGCATGGCGCGCGGCGAGTTCCGCGCAATGCGCTTCGTTGATGCGGCGCACGTCGATCACGGCGACGATCTCGTCGAGCGACAGCGGCTGCACCATCAAGCCCTTGCGCGGAATCACGGACAGCAGCCCTTCGAGCACGAGCCGATGCACGGCCTGATGGACGGGCGTGCGGCCGATGCCGGTGCGCGCAACGAGGTCCGCCTCGTTCAGCGCGGCGCCGGGCTTCAGCCGCATCGTGACGATGTCGCGCCGGATCAGCGCGTACGCGCGCTCGGCCAGGCTCGTGGCGGTCGCATCGATACGGTCGCGCGGACGGTCGGTCGGGGCATTCATGCGGACGGCGGCGCGGCGGCCGGACGAGGCGCGATCATGGCGCGGGATCCCGGAAACGTGGCGAAGCGTCGATATTATTGTGATATATCACACGTGTCCAGCCGGCTGCGAACCGGATGTCGGACGTACGGCGACGCGCTTGCGATGGACTTGCAACAATCTCGACAGGATGTTGCAGGTTTACCGGACGATCGTGCACTGAAGCATAATGAATCCTCGTCTATCTACCCGCGTGAGCGACGCACCAGACCATCGTCATGAGCGAAAACACGCCTTCCCCGGCCGGTCTGCCCGGCACCTCGTCCGCTTCTTCCGATTCTCCCCGTTCCACCCCGGCCAAAGCCACCGACATGTCGGACACGTCGGCGGCGCAGGCGGCCGCTGCCGCGCAGGATGTCGCCGACGACGGCGCGTCGCCCGTCACGACGGCAACCGAGCCGGGCGCGCCCGGCTCGTCTGACACCGCTGCCGAGCCCGCGGCCGCGACGGCAGCGGCCGCCGCCGCTGCCGCGTCGAAACCCGGATCGCCGCCGCCCGGATTCGGCGCGCCGCCCGATTTCGACACGCCGCGCCCGCCGCCCGCGAGCGCGCAGAATGCGCCGCCCGCGTATCTGAAGCAGAGCGACACGCCGTGGTCGGTGTTCGGCCGCATTATCGCCGCGCGCGCACGCCGGCTGTTCGACCGCGCCGGCCAGCGCATCACGCAGCGCACGCTGCGCATCGGCGTGTCGGCACGGATCTTCCATCCGGAGCCGGGCGCGAAAGGGTTACGCGGCAAGACGCTGCAGTATCTCGAGGAATCGATCGCGCACTGGGTGATGTCGCGCGACGTGCTCGTGTTCATGATTCCGACCGTCGGCCACCAGGGAATGCTGCATCCGAGCAACATCCGACTGCGCGATTACGCGAAGCATCTCGACGGCCTGCTGCTGCAGGGCGGCGCCGACGTGTCGCCGCAGACCTACGCGGCGTCCGACGCGCGCCCCGAATGGCCCGGCGACCGCGTGCGCGACATGTACGAGCTCGAGCTGCTGCACGAGTTCGTCGAGTCCGGCAAGCCGGTGCTCGGCGTGTGCCGCGGCTGTCAGCTGATCAACGTCGCATTCGGCGGGTCGCTGTACCAGGACATCGCGACCGACGTGCCGACCGCCAATGCGCACGTGAGCGAGCATTACGACCAGCACCGTCATGCGATCCGCTTTCCCGATTCGTCGACGCTCGCGAGCATGTTCCCCGGCCGCAGCGAGGCGATCGTCAATTCGATCCACCATCAGGCGATTCGCGATCTCGGCCGCGATCTGAACATCGAGGCCGTCTCGTCCGGCGACGGGATCATCGAGGCGATCCGCTATCGGCGCGCGCCGTTCGTCGTCGGCGTGCAGTGGCACCCGGAGTTCCATCGCGCGGGCGGCTCCGAGCTGCTCGACTGCACGCCACTGCTCGACGCGTTCCTGCGCTCGGCACGCGAAACGCGTCTATAAGCGGCTTCGGCAGCGCCCGCGGAAGGCGGCGCGGGCGCGTCGCGGCGGTTCGCGAGACGATCGAGGCGTGTGCATCGATCGGTACGCGTTTCGGTTCGTACGCCGGCGCCGGCCTTCCCACGTTCTCGTTAGCTGGCACGGGCAACGGCGCGCCGTGCTGCCGTGATCATCGCGTCGATCCGATTTTTTGCGCGGGCGCATGCTTTCCCGCAGCGGCACGACCCGCGCGCGATCGCGGCCGTGGACGGCCACCAAAAGGCAAATGTCGGGTTCGCGTGGCATCATGGGCCGATCATGCCGGCCGCCGCCGCGTTCATCGTGCGCAGCGGCCGGCACGGCGCGAGCGTGCAGGTGTCGGGATCGGCACGGCGCACGCCGCGTCCGTTCATGCGCGCCGACGGTCGCGCGCCCTTCGAGATCGAGACAAGGACATGTCCACAGCATCGCAAGCCATCACGCAGGAATCGAAAGTCCGCACCGTGTTTCGCGTCGTCAGCGGCAACTTCCTCGAAATGTACGACTTCATGGTCTACGGCTATTACGCGTCGGCGATCGCGAAGACCTATTTCCCGAGCGGCAACGCGTTCGCGTCATTGATGCTGTCGCTGTCGGTGTTCGGCGCGGGCTTCCTGATGCGCCCGGTCGGCGCGATCGTGCTCGGCGCGTACATCGACCATCACGGACGCCGCAAGGGGCTGATCCTGACGCTCACGCTGATGGCGCTCGGCACGCTGACCGTCGCCGCGGTGCCCGGCTATGCGACGATCGGTGTGCTCGCACCGGTGCTCGTGCTGCTCGGGCGGCTGCTGCAGGGCTTTTCGGCCGGGGTCGAACTGGGCGGCGTGTCGGTGTATCTGTCCGAGATCGCGACCAAGGGGCACAAGGGCTTCTACACGTCGTGGCAGTCGGGCAGCCAGCAGGTCGCGGTCGTGTTCGCGGCGTTCGTCGGCGTGCTGCTGAACCGCACGCTGCCGGCCGAAGAAATGACGGCATGGGGCTGGCGCATTCCGTTCCTGATCGGCTGCCTGATCGTGCCGTTCCTGTTCCTGATTCGCCGCTCGCTGAAGGAGACGGACGAGTTCCTCGCGAAGCGCCATCGTCCGTCGATGGGCGAGATCATGCGCTCGATGCTCGACAACTGGGGCATCGTGATCGCGGGCATGGGCATGGTGATCATGACGACGGTGTCGTTCTACATGATCACCGCCTACACGCCGACGTTCGGCAAGGAAGTGCTGCACCTGTCGTCGCTCGACGCGCTCGTCGTGACGGTCTGCATCGGCGTGTCGAACCTCGTCTGGCTGCCGCTGTCCGGTGCCCTGTCGGACCGCATCGGCCGCCGCCCCGTGCTGATCGCGTTCACCGTGCTCACGCTGCTCACCGCGTACCCGACGGTGTCGTGGCTCGTCGCCGAGCCGTCGTTCCTGCGCTTGCTCGCCGTCGAGCTGTGGCTGTCGTTCCTTTACGGGTCGTACAACGGCGCGATGGTCGTCGCGCTGACCGAAGTGATGCCGGCCGACGTGCGCACGGCCGGCTTCTCGCTCGCGTACAGCCTCGCGACGACGATCGGCGGCTTCACGCCGGCGATCTCGACGCTGCTGATCCACGAAACCGCGAACAAGGCCGCGCCCGGGCTGTGGCTCAGCGTCGCCGCGTTGTGCGGGCTGATCGCGACGCTCGTGCTGTACCGGACGCCGGAGTCGCGTAATCAGTACAAGGCCGTCTGACGCGGCGCGGCGGCGCGGCCTGGCGGTAACGAAGGACGGAGCGCACGGCGCTCCGTTTTTTCATCCGCGCCCGGGCGAGGCGAGCGCCTGCGCGACGGCGGCGACGACGTCGTCCCAGGCGCCGGGCGAGGGCTGACGCACGAGCCGCGCACGCGGATACCACGGGCATTCGTCACCGGTGAACCAGCGCCAGTCGGCCGCGAACGGCAGCATGACCCACAGCGGCTTGCCGAGCGCGCCCGCGAGGTGCGCGACGGCCGTGTCGACGGTCACGACGCCGTCGAGCCGTTCGATCAGCGCGGCCGTATCCGCGAAGTCGTTCAGCCGGCCGTCGAGACGATACACGCGCGGATGCGCGTCGACGCGCGCGCGCTCGTCGTCGTCGAGCGACGGCTGCAGCACGATCCAGTCGATGTCGGGCAGCGCGAGCAGCGGCGCGAGCGCGTCGAACGGCATCGACCGATTGTCCTGCGCCTGACGGCGCCCCGACCATGCGAGCCCGAACTTGCGCTTGGCCTGGCCGCCGAGCGAACCGCGAAAGCGCCGTCGCGCGATGTCGGGCGCGTCGAGATAGCGCGTGCCGGACGCGATGTCGGCCGGTTGCAGCCCGAGCGCGAACGGCAGGCTCATCAGCGTGCAGGCGACATCGGCGGCCGGCAGCTTCGGCGCGCCTTGTGCGACGAGCGTCACGCGCCACTGCGCCGCGGCCGGCGCGAGCAGCGTGACGAGCGCCGGCTGCACTTCGAGCACGACACGCGCGCAACGCGCGCGCGCGAGCGGCACGAAGCGGACGAACTGCAGCGTATCGCCGAACCCCTGTTCCGCGCGAATCAGCAGCGTGCGCGACGCGATCGGCTCGCCTTGCCAGCGCGGCAGCCCGCCGAGCGGCGTCGCGCCCGGCGTGTCGTGACGCGCTTCGTAGGCGGGCAGCCCGCGCGTGAAGTCGCCGAGCGTCAGCAGCGTGACGGCGCGGTGCAGCTGCGCGAGCGTGAGGTCGGGCGCGACGCGCAGCGCCTGATCGAACGCGCGCAGCGCGCGCTCGTGCGCACCGAGCGCGTGATGCGCATTGCCGAGATTGAGCCAGGCGAGCGCGAACGACGGGTCGAGGCCGACCGCGCGCTCGTAATACGGCAGCGCGTCGCGGTGACGCGACTGCGCGCTGAGCGCGTTCGCGAGACCGAACAGCGCGAGCGGAAACGGCGGATGCAGCGCGAGCGCCGCCTCGAACGCGGCCGCGGCTTCCGCATGGCGGCCGACCGCATCGAGCGTGTTGCCGAGATTGAAGTGCGCGGCGACGAAGCGCGGCTGCGCGGCGATCGCGGCCTGGAAATGCGCGATCGCCTCGTCCGCGCGACCCATCGCGTTCAGCGCCATCGCGAGATTGTTGTGCGCGCCCGCGTGGCCCGGACGCAGCTCGAGCGCGCGGCGGAACGCGGCAAGCGCATCGTCGTGACGGCCGAGCGCATTGAGCGCGTTGCCGAGGTTGTTGTGGATCGACGCGTCGTCCGGCGTGAGCCGCAGCGCGCGGCGAAACGCGTCGACGGCGTCTTCGTGGCGCTGCAGCGCCGCATAGGCGTTGCCGAGGTTGTAATGCGCGAGCGGAAATTCGGGCGCGAGCGTGAGCGCGTTGCGGAACCGCTCGATCGCTTCGTCGAGCCGGCCGAGCGCCTTCAGCGCGTTGCCGAGATTCAGCTGCAGCGCGGCATCGCCCGGGCGCAGCGCGACCGCGCGGCCGACGAGATCGGCCGCTTCGGCATGCTGCCCCTGCTGATGCCGCAGCACGCCGAACAGGTGGAGTGCGTCGGCGTCGGCGGGATTGTCGGCGAGGGCGGTGCGGTAGCCGTGCTCGGCCTCGGCGAGGCGGCCCGCGCGATGCGCGGCGTACGCTCGGTCGAATGCGGAATCCATGACGCGAAAACTGGCGGAAAGCGCGTATTTTCCCACAGCGCGCAGGCACGCCGCCGCTCGGCCGTTCGGCATATGGCCCCGTCACGCGGAGCGGCGTAGACTGGCAGCGTCGTGTCCGATCGAGGAACTCATGGCTGACACCCTGCTCGACATCCCGCCAGTGCTGATCGTCGGCGCCGGGCCTACGGGCCTGGCTGCCGCGATGAGCCTCGCGCGTGCCCGCGTCCCGGTGCGCGTGATCGACAAGCTCGCGGCGCCGGCGCCGTATTCGCGCGCCATCGGCATCCAGGCGCGCACGCTCGAACTGCTGGAGCAGCACCGCGCCGTCGAACCGTTTCTCGCGCTCGGGCATCGCGCGCACGCGGCGGCGCTGCATGCCGACGGCCGCGTGATCGCGCGGCTCGATTTCGATCCATTGCAAACGCGCTATCCCTATCTGCTGCTGCTCGACCAGAGCGTCACCGAGCGGCTGCTGGCCGAGCATCTCGCCGAGCTCGGCGTGACGATCGAGCGCGGCGTGACGCTCGTCGAATGCGATACGGGCGGCGCGTCGCTCGACGTGACGCTGCGCGATGCCGGCGGCCGCGACGAGCGGTTCTCGCCGTCGTATCTGATCGCGGCCGACGGCGCGCACAGCACGGTGCGGCATCTGCTCGGCATCGGCTTCGCGGGCCGCGCGTTCGAACAGACGTTTCTGCTGGCCGATTTCGCGGCAATTCCCGACTGGCCGGAAGACGAGATCCATCTGTTCACGACGCCCGACGGCATCGCCGGGCTGTTTCCGCTCGGCAGCGGGCGCTATCGGCTCGTCGCCGACCGTCCGCCCGTCGGCGACGTGTCGCCCGACTCGCCGCCGCCGTCGCTGGCCGACTGCGAAGCGGTCGTGCGGGCCCGCATCGGCGCGTCGATCGCACCGAGCGATCTCGCGTGGTCGTCGTATTTTCGGCTGCACAGCCGCATGGTCGAGCGGCTGCGGCACGGCCGCGTGTTCTTTGCGGGCGACGCTGCACACATTCACAGCCCGGCCGGCGCGCAGGGAATGAACACGGGCGTGCAGGAGGCGTTCAACCTCGGCTGGAAGCTTGCGCGCGTACTCGCGGGTGGGGCGCCCGACCGGCTGCTCGACACCTATCACACGGAGCGTCATCCGATCGAGCGCGACGTGCTGCGGCAGACGAGTCTGGTCACGCAGATCGTCGAAGCCGATCATGGCGCGATGAAGCTGCTGCGCGATCACCTGATGCCGCTGCTGGTGTCGCTCGGGCCGCTGCGCGACGCGGTGCGGCGCAGTGTCAGCGAACTCGGCGTCCAGTACCGGAAGAGTCCGCTCACGCTCGAACGCGTGCTCGATGGCGGCCCGCGCGCGGGCGAACGCGCGCCCGATGCGTTGCTGCACGTGATCGACGGGCCGCTCGGTCAGGCGCCGGGCACCGCGCGGCTATACGACGTGCACGACCCGGCGAGCTTCACGCTGCTGCTGCTCGAGGCGCCGCCGAGCACCGGCCTCGACGACGTGCCGCCGCTGGCGGCCGACGCGCAAGCGCTGATCCAGCGCCTCGAACGGATCATGCCGGGCGCGGTGCGTGCCTGGCGCGTGACCGATGTCGAAGGCGACGGTGCGGACACGCTGGTCCAGGCCTACGGCCGCTCGCGTCCGGCGTTCTACCTCTTGCGGCCCGACGGCTACATCGCCGCACGCGGCCGCGCATCGAGCGACGCGAACGCGCTGCTGCGACATTGCGAAACCTGGTTCGCGGGCGTTCCTTCGCCGTCTGCCTAGCGCGCTAGGCCGTTGCGGCGGCCGGCACGAGCGAAGCGCGGCGCGTGGCTACCGCCTCGATCACGATAGGCGAGGCGCGCCGCGCCGCTTCGCTGGACGGATCGTCGAGCGAAGCGAGCAACGCGCGGCGCATGCGCGGTTCCCAGAAGCGCCGGATGTGATCGGCGATGCCGGTCAGCGCTTCCTCGCGATCGGGCATCGATTCGAAGAAGGCGCCGATCTGATTCGCCATGTCGATCAGGTGTGTGCTGTCCATCGATTCCTCACTTGCCTGTCGTCGCGGCGGCGGGCACGCCGGTCCGCTGCTCGAGCAGCGCGAGCTGTTCGGCGTTGAAGCGTGCATACGCGCGCTGCCAGTCGGACGGCTGCGCGACCGGCATCACCTGGACGGCCGTGACCTTGTATTCCGGGCAGTTCGTCGCCCAGTCAGAGCTCTCCGTCGTGATCACGTTCGCGCCCGATTCGGGGAAGTGGAACGTCGTATAGACGACACCGGGCTGCATGCGGTCGGTCACGAGCGCGCGCAGCACCGTCTGGCCCGCGCGCGACTCGATGCCGACCCAGTCGCCGGTGCGAATCCCGCGATCCTGCGCGTCGTGCGGATGGATCTCGAGCCGATCCTCTTCATGCCAGCGCACGTTCTCGGTGCGGCGCGTCTGCGCGCCGACGTTGTATTGCGACAGGATGCGCCCGGTCGTCAGGATCAGCGGATAGCGCTGCGTGACCTTTTCCGGCGACGGAATGAACTGCGTGATCACGAAGCGGCCCTTGCCGCGCACGAATGCGTCGACGTGCATCGTCGGCGTGCCTTCCGGCGCGTCCTCGTTGCACGGCCACTGGATGCTGCCGAGCGCGTCGAGCTTCTCGTAGCTCACGCCGGCGAACGTCGGCGTGAGCCGCGCGATCTCGTCCATGATCTCCGACGGATGCGCGTAGTGCATCTCGTAGCCGAGCGCGCGCGACAGCATCAGCGTGACTTCCCAGTCCGCATAGCCCGCGAGCGGCGGCATCACCTTGCGCACGCGCGAGATGCGGCGTTCGGCGTTCGTGAACGTGCCGTCCTTCTCGAGGAACGTCGAGCCCGGCAGCAGCACGTGCGCGTACTTCGCGGTCTCGTTGAGGAAGATGTCCTGCACGACGATGCATTCCATCGCCGACAGCGCGGCTGCGACGTGCTGCGTGTTCGGATCGGACTGAACGATGTCCTCGCCCTGACAGTAGAGCCCCTTGAAGCTGCCGTCGAGCGCCGCATCGAACATGTTCGGAATGCGCAGCCCCGGTTCCGGCTGCAGCGTCGCGCCCCATGCCTGCTCGAACTGCGTGCGCACCGTCGTATCGCCGATGTGCCGATAGCCGGGCAGTTCATGCGGGAACGAACCCATGTCGCACGAGCCCTGCACGTTGTTCTGGCCGCGCAGCGGATTCACGCCGACGCCTTCGCGGCCGACGTTGCCGGTCGCCATCGCGAGGTTCGCGATGCCCATCACCGTCGTCGAGCCTTGCGCGTGTTCGGTCACGCCGAGCCCGTAGTAGATCGCCGCGTTGCCGCCGGTCGCATACAGCCGCGCGGCCGCGCGCACCTGTTCGGCCGGCACGCCCGTCACGTCCGCGGTCGCTTCGGGCGAGTTCTCGGCGCGCGCGACGAAATCGCGCCACTGCTCGAACGCGCGCGTCTCGCAGCGCTCGGCGACGAACGATTCGTCGACGAGCCCTTCGGTCACGATCACGTGCGCGAGCGCGTTGACGATCGCGACGTTCGTGCCGGGGCGCAACTGCAGGTGATGGGCGGCCTTCACGTGCGGGCCGTCGACGACGTCGATGCGGCGCGGATCGATGACGATCAGCTTCGCGCCTTCGCGCACGCGCCGCTTGAGCCGCGAGCCGAACACCGGGTGGCCGTCGGTCGGGTTCGCGCCCATCACGACGATCACGTCGGCCTTGCCGATCGAGGCGAAGGTCTGCGTGCCGGCCGATTCGCCGAGCGTCGTCTTCAGCCCGTAGCCGGTCGGCGAGTGGCACACGCGCGCGCAGGTGTCGACGTTGTTGTTGCCGAACGCGGCGCGCACGAGCTTCTGCACGAGATAGGTTTCCTCGTTCGTGCAGCGCGACGACGTGATGCCGCCGATCGAATCGCGGCCGTATTTCTGCTGCAGCTTGCGGAATTGCGTCGCCGCATACGTGAGCGCTTCGTCCCAGCTCACTTCGCGCCACGGGTCAGTGATCTTCTCGCGGATCATCGGCTTCGTGATGCGGTCCTTGTGCGTCGCGTAGCCCCACGCGAAACGTCCCTTCACGCACGCATGCCCTTCGTTCGCGAGGCCGTTCTTGTGCGGCGTCATCCGCACGACCTGCGTGCCCTTCATCTCGGCCTTGAACGAGCAGCCGACGCCGCAGTACGCGCAGGTCGTGATCACCGAATGTTCGGCCTGGCCGAGCTGGACGACGGTCTTTTCCTGCAGCGTCGCGGTCGGGCATGCGGCGACGCACGCGCCGCACGACACGCATTCCGACTCCATGAACGGCTCGCTTTCACCGGCCGCGACGCGCGACTCGAAGCCGCGCGCGGCGATCGTCAGCGCGAACGTGCCCTGCGTTTCCTCGCACGCGCGCACGCAGCGGTTGCAGACGATGCACTTCGACGGGTCGTACGTGAAATACGGATTCGATTCGTCCTTGCGATCGTGCAGATGATTCGCGCCGTCGAAGCCGTAGCGCACCTCGCGCAGCCCGACGACGCCCGCCATGTCCTGCAGTTCGCAGTCGCCGTTGGCCGGGCAGGTGAGGCAGTCGAGCGGGTGATCGGAGATGTACAGCTCCATCACGTTGCGGCGCAGCGCCTGCAGCCGGTCCGACTGCGTGCGCACCTTCATGCCCGCTTCGGCGGGCGTCGTGCACGACGCCGGATAGCCGCGCCGGCCTTCGATCTCGACGAGGCAGAGGCGGCACGAGCCGAACGGCTCCAGCGAATCGGTCGCGCAGAGCTTCGGCACGTTGATGCCGGCTTCGATCGCGGCGCGCATCACCGACGTGCCGGCCGGCACCGTGACGGGCTGGCCGTCGATTTCGAGCGTGACGTCGGTGTCCGCATAGCGCTGCGGCGTGCCGTAATCGGTCTCGTCGAGCGGATCGCGCGTGCGCGCCTGTGCGGCGCTCTTGCACGCGCATTGGCCCGAGCCGCAGCCGCCTTGGCGGACGTTGTTCGTGTCGAGGGACATGCAGGGCTCCTTCTGGCTCAGGCCGCAGCCTTGACGGGCTTCGACGCGGCATCCGTGCCGGCGGCGAGCCCGAAATCTTCGGGGAAATGGTCGAGCGCGGACAGCACCGGATACGGCGTCATCCCGCCCATCGCGCACAGCGAGCCGGCGAGCATCGTGTCGCACAGGTCGCGCAGCAGCGTGATCTGCCGTTCGGACGTGTCGCCGCCGCGGATGCGCGCGATCGTCTCGACGCCGCGCGTCGAACCGATCCGGCACGGCGTGCATTTGCCGCACGATTCGATCGCGCAGAACTTCATCGCGTATTCGGCGAGCTCCGCGAGATTCGACGTGTCGTCGTGCAGCACGATGCCGCCGTGACCGACGACCGCGCCGATCGCCGTATACGCCTCGTAGTCGAGCGGCACGTCCCACTGATGCTCGGGCAGATAGGTGCCGAGCGGACCGCCGACCTGCGCTGCGCGCGCGGGGCGGCCGGTCGCGGTGCCGCCGCCGAAGTCGAACAGCAGCTCGCGCAGCGTGACGCCGAACGCGAGCTCGACGAGGCCGCCGTAGCGGACGTTGCCGGCGAGCTGGAACGGCAGCGTGCCGCGCGAGCGGCCCATCCCGTAATCGCGATAGAACGCCGCGCCGCGCGCGAAGATCACCGGCGCGGTGGCGAGCGTGATCACGTTGTTGATGACGGTCGGCTGGCCGAACAGGCCCGCGAGCGCGGGCAGCGGCGGCTTCGCGCGCACAACGCCGCGCTTGCCTTCGAGCGATTCGAGCAGCGCCGTTTCCTCGCCGCACACGTACGAGCCCGCGCCTTTCGCGACGTGCAGCTCGAATGCGTGCGCGGAGCCGAGCACGTGCTCGCCGAGCCAGCCGGCTTCGCGGGCGCGCGCGATCGCCGCTTCGAGCGTCGCGATCGCGTGCGGGTATTCGCTGCGCACGTAGATGTAGCCGACCGTCGCGCCCGTCGCGACGCCGGCGATGATCATCCCTTCGATCAGGCAGTACGGATCGCATTCCATGAGCAGGCGGTCGGAGAACGTGCCGGAGTCGCCTTCGTCTGCGTTGCAGACGATGTATTTCTGTTTCGCGCTCGCCTGGCGCACCGTGCGCCATTTGATGCCTGCGGGGAACGCCGCGCCGCCGCGGCCGCGCAGGCCCGACTCGATCAGCGTCTCGCATGCGGCGTCGCCGTCGAGCGCGAGCGCGTTCTTCAGGCCGACGAGGCCGTCGTATTTCAGGTAGTCGTCGATCGACAGCGGATCGGTGATGCCGATGCGCGCGAACGTCAGGCGCTGCTGGCGCGCGAGATACGGCAACGCGTCGACGAGGCCGACGCCGCTCGGATGCGCACCGCCTTCGAGCCAGCCGGCGTCGAACAGCGCGGGGACGTCGGCGGCCGTCAGGTTCGCATAGCCGACGCGGCCGGCCGCGGTGCCGACTTCGACGAGCGGCTCGAGCCACAGCAGCCCGCGCGAGCCGTTGCGAACGAGTTCGATCGCGGCGCCGCGCCGTTCGGCCTCGGCGACGATCGCGGCGGCGAGCGCGTCGGCGCCGAGTGCGAGCGCGGACGAATCGCGCGGGACGTAGATACGGGTCGTCATGCGGCCTCCCCGGCGTGCGCGACCGCGTCGGCGAGCAGCGCATCGAATTTTTCCGGCGTGACCTTCGCGTGGAGCACGCCGTTGACCGTCATCGACGGCGACTGCGCGCACAGGCCGAGGCAGTACACCGATTCGAGCGCGACGGCGGGCGGCGCCGAGGCGTGCGCCGCGTCGTCGTGCGCGGCATCGAAGCGGCAGCCCGTACGCGTTTGCGCATGCTCGGCGAGCGCTTCGCAGCCCATGCTGCGGCACGCTTCGGCGCGGCACATCTGGATCGTCACGCGCGCCGGCGGCGCAGTGCGGAAGTGGTGGTAATAAGTCAGCACGCCATGCACTTCGGCACGCGACAGATTCAGCGCCTTTGCGAGCGGCGCGACGCAGCCCGGCGGCACGTAGCCCGCGTCGTCCTGGATGGCGTGCAGAATCGCGACGAGCGACCGGCCGGCGCGCGCATGGCGCTCGACCAGCGCCTCGGGCGCGTGGGAATTCGGGGACATCGGTTATGCTCCTCCAAAGTCTCATATGCGACTGAACTTCATATAGTCCGCATGGCGACTTCGTTCTGATTGATTTTGGTCAACGATAAGCGGAAGCTTTCGACGTCGCAATAGGAAATCGGAGTACATAATTGATTCGAATCGAATGCGACGCGTATCTGACCGTACGCGACACGGAAGGGCGCGCGGCGAGCCTCTCGGAGGTCGCGCCGCTGCTCGAACTGGTCGCCGAAACGGGCAGCATCGCGCAGGCCGCGCAAGCGAAAGGGCTGTCGTACCGTCATGCGTGGGGGATGCTTCGTGCGCTCGAGGCCTGCGTCGGCGGCGAGCTGATCGAAACCGCGCGCGGCAAGGGTTCGACGCTGTCCGAACTGGGGCAGGCGATCGTCGACGCGCAGCGCCTCGCGCGCAGCCGCCTCGACGGCAACCTGCGCGCGCTCGCGGCCGAAGTCGCGAGCGATCTGAACCGACGGCTCGCGCAGCGCGACGGCGCCGTACGGATTCACGCCTCGCACGGCTATGCGGTCGCGACGCTCGTGTCGGCGCTCGTCGATGCGCAGGCGGCCGTCGACATCAAGTATCGGGAAAGCGTCGAGGCCGTGCGGGCGCTCGCGCGCGGCGAGTGCGAACTGGCCGGCTTTCACCTGCCGCGCGGCGCGTTTCGCGCGCAGTGCGCGCAGATCTACCGGCCCTGGCTCGACGACGGCCGCCATGTGCTGATTCATCTGACGCGCCGTCAGCAAGGGCTGTTCGTGCCGCGCGGCAATCCCAAGCACGTGAAGGGGCTCGCGGATCTCGCGCGCGACGACATCCGGTTCGTGAACCGCCAGCCCGGCTCGGGCACGCGCATGCTGCTCGAACTCGCGCTGAGCGCGATCGGCATCGATCCGGCGCGCATCAACGGCTATGCGTCGGCCGAGCTCACACATTCGGCGATCGCCGCGTTCGTCGCGAGCGGGATGGCCGATCTCGGTTTCGGCGTCGAGCCGGCGGCCCATCATTTCGGGCTCGACTTCATTCCGGTCGTCGACGAAGACTATTACTTCGCCTGCGAGCGTGCACGGCTCGACGCGCGGCCGCTCGCAGGCGTGCTCGGGCTGTTGCGCGATGCGCGCTTCATCGAGCGCGTCGGCGATCTCGACGGTTACGATCCGGCCGCCTGCGGGACGCTGGTCGACGTCGCGGCCGGGCTCGCGGGCGACGACCTTGCAGCCGCGGAGGGCGGCAATGCGCGGTAACACGCGGGCCGCCGGGTCGCGCTGCAGCAGTGGGGGAATTGCGCTACGCTTGCCGCTTGACCAACGTTCCAACAAGCACGCCGTTCAGGCGTCATTCCCGCCATGAAACTTTCCGTTTCCCTCTCCGCGGCAGCGTTGACCGCGGGGTTCCTGATCGCCGTTTCGCCGCTCGCACTCGCGCAGAATTCGCCGGGCGTGCCGGGCGGCATCCTCAGCGACCAGTTTCGTCTGAACGAGCATCCGCAGATGCCGTTCGCGGCATCGGAGCCGTCCAGGAAATATCAGAGCGGCAAGAAGTCGGCATTGCGCCGCAAGGGCGACATGGGCGATCCGAACGGCTGCAACCTGAAGTGCCCGATGGACAGTCAGTGACACGCTGATCGCGGCGTCGCGCGTGCGTCGACGCCCGATTCCGCAGACAGGCAGACGAGCCCCGCGCAGCCACGGTGTTGCGCGGGGCTCATACGTTTCGGGCGGTACGTCGGCTTCAGATTCGGGTTAACCCGAATTCAGGAAGGATATGTTCCTGAAACCTGCCTTATTCTTAAGCATTCGCCTACATAAACTTCGGACTGTCAGCGATGAGCGAGGTGTTCATCGCGAAATCGGACAAATCTGGAGGTAGGTCATCATGAAGTCGCTCGTTCAAGCCGTTGTCGTTGCCGCAGCCGTCGTTGCGCCGGTCGTGTCGTTCGCGCAGCCGGGCTCGACGATCACGCGCGAGCAGGTGCGCGCAGAATTGATTCAACTGCAGCAGGCCGGCTACAACTCGGCGCGCGGCGAAGATCCGCATTACCCGGAAGCCATTCAGGCGGCGACGGCCCGCGTTGCGGAACAGCAGCGCGCTGCGCTGGCGCAATCGCAAGGCGCGGATACCAGCGGTTATGGCGCGCAGGCGCAAGGCGCATCGGCGTCCGGTTCGCGCGCGATCGTGCGCCCGGCGAGCGACGAGGAAATGAAGTCGCTGTATCGCGGCAGCTAAGCGGTGCGGCCGGTGTGGGGTGCGGCGATGAGTCGCGGTCGCAGGGCGGCGTAGCGTCCGCGGGCACCCACGCAGAGACAGGCGCCGGCCCAACGTGCGTCACGTCCTGCTGCCGGGATGCCGGCGGCATGCGGCCCGGCTCGCGTAGGGCCGGGCGCTATTTCGGCCGCAGACGCGCGGGCTTGCGTCGGCAACAAAAAACCCCGCAGACGCGATGTCGTGCGGGGTTGTTGCGCGTGACGCTGAATGTGGTGGAGGCGGCGGGAATCGAACCCGCGTCCAGAAGCGCTCTACGACTAGTTCTACATGTTTAGTTCAGTCTTTTGATTTAACCGCAGCGACGCGGACGAACACGCTGCGCTACGGCGATTCGCTAAATTTTCGACCCGGCCGTCGCGACGCCGGCAAGGCTTAACTGACGTATATGACCTCTGGCGGTATTGCTACCGGTCTTGCGACGCTAGCCCGTCAGTGAACTAGGCAGAGGACGGCGGCCCTTAGGCTGCCAGTGCGAACGTATCGTCGTTTGCAGTTACGTTTTTCCCATTGATTAACGAGGTGACGGGTCCTCGACATGCCCTAGCCGCTTCACAACCCCTGTCGAAACCAGGTCGCCCCCGCGGATAAGATTAATCATTATAGCGCAACATCGCGCAGCAGATCGCGCAGCTCGCCGGTCGTGCCGACGAGGTGCTGCGCACGCCAGTCGCCCGGCGCGGCGCCGTCGCCGCAGTAGCCGTACGCGGCCGCGACCGTCGCCATCCCGGCTGCGTAGCCGGCCTGAATGTCGCGCAGGTCGTCGCCGACGTAGACGATGCGGTCCGGCGCCAGTGCGAGCAGGCCGGCCGCGTGCAGCAGCGGAGCGGGATGCGGCTTCGAGTGCGGCGTCGTGTCGCCCCCCACCACGCAGGCCGCGCGCGACGCGAGGCCCAGCAATTCGACGAGCGGCGCGGTCAATCGCATCGCCTTGTTCGTGACGATCCCCCAGCGCACGCCGCGCGCTTCGAGTTCGTCGAGCACTTCGGCAATGCCGGGGAACAGCGTCGTCTGAACGCAAATATCGGCGGCGTAGTTCGCGAGGAACTCGTCGCGCATCGCATCGTAGCCGGGCGTCTCGGGCGTGATGCCGAACGCGCCGCCGAGCAGGCCGCGCGCGCCCGCGGACGCGAGGCGCCGCAGCGCGTCGAGCGGCGTTTCCGGCAGGCCGCGCACGCGCTGCATCTTGTTGACGGCCGCCGCGAGATCGGGCGCCGTGTCGGCGAGCGTGCCGTCGAGGTCGAACAGCACGGCTTCGCAGTGCTGCAGGCGCGGTGCGTCGAGCACGTCCCGCGCGGGCGAAAGGGGAGTCGTCATGCGGGTCGGCAGGTTACGCGGCGCGGCGGCACGCGACCAGATAGTTGATGTCGGTGTCGTTCGACAGCGCGAAGCGCTTGCCGAGCGGATGATAGGTGATGCCCTTGATCTCGACGATGTGAAGATCGGTCGCGCGCACGAAGCCCGCGAGTTCCGACGGGCGGATGAAGCGTGCGTAGTCGTGCGTGCCCTTCGGCAGCATCTGCGCGATGTATTCGGCGCCGATCACGGCGAACAGGTACGACTTCAGGTTGCGGTTCAGCGTCGAGAAGAACACCCAGCCGCCCGGCTTCACGAGCGTCGCGCATGCGGCGACGATGTCGGCCGGCGACGGCACGTGCTCGAGCATCTCCATGCAGGTGACGACGTCGTAGGTACCGGGCTCGCGCGCGGCGATCGCTTCGGCCGCGATCGCTTCATAGTCGACGGTGATTCCGCTCTCGAGGCTGTGCAGATCGGCCACGCCGAGCGCTTCGGTCGACAGGTCGATGCCTTTGACCTGCGCGCCGAGCCCGGCCATCGATTCGGACAGGATGCCGCCGCCGCAGCCCACGTCGAGCGCGCGCTTGCCGGCGAGATGCGCATGCGAATCGATCCAGGCGAGCCGGACCGGGTTCAGGTCGTGCAGCGGCTTGAATTCGGCATTCGGATCCCACCACCGATGGGCGAGGTCGCTGAATTTCTGGAGTTCGTGCGGATCGGCGTTGGTCATGTCGGCAAACGGGATACGGGAGGAGGGCGGTGCTTCGGTTCGTCAGTCCCGAGTATATAAGATGCGGGCGAGCGGCGAACCGGCGAGCGCCCGGACGGGCGTCAATGAAAAAGCCCCGCCGGAGCGGGGCTTTGAAGCAGTCGAAAACCGCGGCTTACTGCGCCGGAACGGTCGTCTTCTGCACTTCTTGCGTACCGACCACTTCCACTTCCACGCGGCGATCCGGTGCGAGGCAGGCGATCAGTTGCTTGCGGTTCTTCTGGTTGCAGCCCGTCGTGACCGGGTTGCGCTTGCCCTTGCCTTCCGTGTAGATCTTGTTGGCCGGGACACCCTTGCTGACCAGGTACGACTTGACGGCTTGCGCACGGCGCAGCGACAGACGGTCGTTGTACTTGTCCGAACCGATGCGGTCGGTGTAGCCCGTTGCGACGACCACTTCCGTGTTCATGCCCTGGATCTTCGAAGCCAGTTCGTCGAGCTTCTGCTTGCCCAGCGGCTTGAGCGTCGCCTTGTCGAAGTCGAACAGTGCGTCGGCTTGATACGTGATCTTCTGGCTCGTGATGGCCGGAGCGACCGGAGCGACCGGCGGCTGCGGTGCCTGGGCGACCAGTGCGCCGTCGCACTTCGCGTTGGCGGTGGCCGGCGTCCAGAACGCGTCACGCCAGCAGAGCTCGTTCGTGCCGTTCATCCACACCCATTCGCCCGTGCCGTTCACCCAGTTGTCATTGACGGCTTGACGCGACGCCGGCACCGACTGTGCCGAAGCGGATGCAGCCATAACTGCGGTAGCTGCAATGAACGCGAGCTTTGAAAGTTTATTCATATTTCTCCTCTCGAAATTGAGATTACCGCAGGTTTACTGCGAGCCTGTTGACGGTGACAAGTCATACATTGCTCGAAGTATAACATTGGTGCGGCACAAAAAACGCGGCACCGCTCTGTGTAGACTTCGAGCAGCGTCTAACTTTCAGTGCGTTGGCATTTTGCCATATCGTTCCCTTCCTACGAAAAAAAATCCTCCCCACCCCAAGATCGCCTCCGCGATTGTGGTGCATGCGCAACACCGGCCTGCCGTAAGTTTCAGGAATTGTCAAGGGTGTACCCGCAAAATTGCGCGGGACGCGAAGGTCGTTTACCGGCGCGGGCGACGGCGCGACAGATCGCCGCACGACCGTGCGGTGCGCCGGCCGGGTGCGCGGCGGGCGCCGCGCAAATTTCCGCTATTTATATATAGAGGGGCGGCGAATTGGCGGCTGTTGGGCGCATGTTAGAATCTCGCGTTGCGTTGCGCATGCATCGCTCACGCGAAAGGCGTTCCCGTCTTCGCTCCGAAAAGATACGGATACATGGATCAATTCGCCAAAGAGACCCTGCCCACCTCCCTCGAGGAGGAAATGCGCCGTTCGTATCTCGATTACGCGATGAGCGTGATCGTCGGACGTGCCCTCCCGGATGTCCGCGATGGCCTGAAGCCCGTGCACCGGCGCGTACTGTTCGCGATGCACGAACTGAACAACGACTGGAACCGGGCCTACAAGAAGTCGGCGCGTATCGTCGGCGACGTGATCGGTAAATACCACCCGCACGGCGACAGCGCGGTCTACGAAACGATCGTGCGGATGGCGCAGGACTTCTCGCTGCGCTACATGCTGGTCGACGGGCAAGGCAACTTCGGCTCGATCGACGGCGACAACGCCGCCGCGATGCGTTACACCGAAATTCGCATGGCGAAGATCGGTCACGAGCTGCTTGCCGACATCGACAAGGAAACGGTCGACTTCGGTCCGAACTACGACGGCAGCGAAATGCAGCCGCTGATCCTGCCCGCGCGGATCCCGAACCTGCTGATCAACGGTTCGTCGGGCATCGCTGTCGGCATGGCGACCAACATTCCGCCGCACAACCTGAACGAAGTCGTCGATGCGTGCCAGCATCTGCTGAACAATCCCGAGGCGACGATCGACGAACTGATCGAGATCATCCCGGCGCCCGATTTCCCGACGGCCGGCATCATCTACGGCGTCGCCGGCGTGCGCGACGGCTACCGCACCGGGCGCGGCCGCGTCGTGATGCGCGCGGCCACGCACTTCGAGGAAATCGACCGCGGCCAGCGCATGGCGATCATCGTCGACGAGCTGCCGTACCAGGTCAACAAGCGCTCGCTGCTCGAGCGCATCGCCGAGCTCGTCAACGAGAAGAAGCTCGAAGGCATCTCCGACATCCGCGACGAGTCCGACAAGAGCGGCATGCGCGTCGTGATCGAGCTCAAGCGCGGCGAAGTGCCGGAAGTGGTGCTGAACAATCTCTACAAGGCGACGCAGCTGCAGGACACGTTCGGCATGAACATGGTCGCGCTCGTCGACGGCCAGCCGAAGCTGCTCAACCTGAAGGAGATCCTTCAGTGCTTCCTGTCGCATCGCCGCGAAGTGCTGACGCGCCGCACGGTCTACGAACTGCGCAAGGCGCGCGAACGCGGCCACGTGCTCGAAGGTCTCGCGGTCGCGCTCGCGAACATCGACGAATTCATCGCGATCATCAAGGCCGCGCCGACGCCGCCGATCGCGAAGCAGGAACTGATGGCGAAGGCGTGGGATTCGTCGCTCGTGCGCGAGATGCTCACGCGCGCCGAAGCCGAGAACGCGGCGGCCGGCGGCCGCGCGGCGTATCGGCCGGAAGGGCTGAACCCGGCGTTCGGGATGCAGGGTGACGGGCTCTACAAGCTGTCCGACACGCAGGCGCAGGAAATCCTGCAGATGCGTCTGCAGCGCCTGACGGGCCTCGAGCAGGACAAGATCATCGGCGAGTATCGCGACGTGATGGCGCAGATCTCCGACCTGCTCGACATCCTCGCGCGTCCGGAGCGGATCACGACGATGATCGGCGAAGAGCTGACCACGGTGAAGGCCGAGTTCGGTGACGCGCGCCGCTCGAAGATCGAGCTGAACGCGACCGAGCTCAACACCGAAGACCTGATCACGCCGCAGGACATGGTCGTCACGATGTCGCACGCGGGCTACGTGAAGTCGCAGCCGCTGTCCGAGTACCGCGCGCAGAAGCGCGGCGGTCGCGGCAAGCAGGCGACGCAGATGAAGGAAGACGACTGGATCGAGACGCTGTTCATCGCGAACACGCACGATTACATGCTCTGCTTCTCGAACCGCGGCCGCGTGTACTGGATCAAGGTCTACGAGGTGCCGCAGGGCTCGCGCAACTCGCGCGGCCGTCCGATCGTCAACATGTTCCCGCTGCAGGACGGCGAGAAGATCAACGTCGTGCTGCCGGTGAAGGAATTCTCGGCCGACAAGTTCGTGTTCATGGCGACGTCGCTCGGCACCGTGAAGAAGACGCCGCTCGAGGCATTCAGCCGTCCGATGAAGAAGGGCATCATCGCGGTCGGCCTCGACGAGGGCGACTACCTGATCGGCGCGTCGATCACCGACGGTGCGCACGACGTGATGCTGTTCTCCGACGCCGGCAAGGCCGTGCGCTTCGACGAGAACGACGTGCGGCCGATGGGGCGCGAGGCGCGCGGCGTGCGCGGCATGCAGCTCGACGAAGGGCAGCAGGTCATCGCGCTGCTGGTGGCCGGCAGCGAAGACCAGTCGGTGCTCACCGCGACCGAGAACGGCTTCGGCAAGCGCACGCCGATCACCGAATACACGCGCCACGGCCGCGGCACGAAGGGTATGATCGCGATCCAGACGTCCGAGCGTAACGGCAAGGTCGTCGCGGCGACGCTCGTCGACACCGAAGACCAGATCATGCTGATCACGACGGCCGGCGTGCTGATCCGCACGCGTGTGTCGGAGATCCGCGAGATGGGACGCGCGACGCAAGGTGTTACACTCATCAGTCTCGATGAGGGTACGAAGCTCTCTGGCCTGCAGCAGATCGCCGAGGCCGAGGACGGTGACGGCGAAGCCGACGAGGCGTCGGACGGCGAAGCCTGAACGGATGAGACTCTCGGGCCGCCGCACGCGTGCCGCGCAAGCGGGTGAGCGCAGCACGCTGCGATCGGCGAGAAAACATTCATATTTCCAAGAGGGAGTGATGATGCAAAAGCAATTCAAGCAACTGGTCCTGCTGGCTGCACTGGTGCCGACGTTCGCGATGGCGCAGGCGCTGTCGAATTCCGCACCGGCTGCACCCGCGGCAGCTGCGCCGATCGACGCCGACAAGAAGGCGGCGATCAAGGATCTGCTCGACGCGATCGACGCGCCGAAGCTCGTGTCGGCCATCGGCAACAGCGCCGAGATGCAGGCCAAGCAGCTCGTGCCGGCGATCCTGTCGGACGCGCTGTCCGAGAACAAGACGCTGAACGACAAGCAGAAGCAGGCTGCCGTTCCGACGCTGCAGAAGAACGCGGTGCCGAAGCTGGTCGACAGCGCAGGCAAGGTGTTCGGCACGCAGCAGTTCCAGAACGACGCGATGTCGGCTCAGTACGACGCGTACGCGAAGTACTACAGCACGTCGGAGATCAAGGATCTGACGACGTTCTACAAGAGCCCGACGGGCCGCAAGTTCATCCAGGTTCAGGATCAGGTCGGTCGCGACGTGGTCAACGGCCTGATGCAGAAGTACATGCCGCAAGCGATCCAGGCGACGCGCGCCCAGGCCGACAAGGAAGTCGCGGCCGTCAAGCCGGGCAAGTAAGCGGTCCGGGCACGCCGCCGGCCGATCGGCCGGGTTTGGCGGGAGCCTGATGACAGTGCGATAATGGCCGTTTGCGCGCGAGCGCAAGCGGCCATTTCTTTTCCGGCGCGGCTCATTGGCATTGCATGACAGGCGGCAAGCCCGCCGGTCGCGTCCCTCCCGAGGTTTTTCACGATGCGCGTCTTTAATTTCTCCGCCGGCCCCGCGGCGCTGCCCGAGGAAGTGCTGCGGCAGGCCGCCGACGAAATGCTCGACTGGCACGGCAGCGGCATGAGCGTGATGGAGATGAGCCATCGCGGCAAGGAATTCATGTCGATCCACGAGGCGGCGCTCGCCGACCTGCGCGAGCTGCTCGACGTGCCGGCGAGCCATCGCGTGCTGTTCCTGCAGGGCGGCGGCATCGCGGAGAACGCGATCGTGCCGATGAACCTGCTCGGCTCGCGCAAGACGGCCGACTTCGTCGTGACGGGCTCGTGGTCGCAGAAGTCGTTCAACGAGGCGAAGAAGTACTGCACGCCGCATCTCGCGGCAACCGGCAAGACGGACGCCGGCTTCACGCGCGCGCCGGCGTTCGCCGAATGGCAGCTGTCGGACGATCCGGCCTACGTGCACCTCTGCACGAACGAGACGATCGACGGCGTCGAGACGTTCGAGATCCCGGATCTCGGCGACGTGCCGCTCGTCGCGGACGTGTCGTCGCACATCCTGTCGCGCCCGATGGACGTCGCGAAGTACGGCGTGCTGTTCGGCGGCGCGCAGAAGAACATCGGGATGGCCGGCGTGACGGTCGTGATCGTGCGCGAGGATCTGCTCGACCGCGCGCTGTCGATCTGCCCGTCGGCGTTCGAATGGAAGACGGTCGCCGCGAACAACTCGCTGTACAACACGCCGCCCACCTATGCGATCTACATCGCGGGCCTCGTGTTCCAGTGGCTGAAGCGGCAGGGCGGCCTCGGCGCGATCGAGGCGCGCAACATCGAAAAGGCGAAGCTGCTCTACGACACGATCGATGCGAGCAGCTTCTATCTGAACAAGGTCGAGCCGGCGGTGCGTTCGCGCATGAACGTGCCGTTTTTCCTGGCCGACGAATCGCGCAACGAAGACTTCCTTGCCGGCGCAAAGGCGCGCGGGCTGCTGCAGCTGAAGGGCCACAAGTCCGTCGGCGGCATGCGGGCGTCGATCTACAACGCGGTGCCGCTCGAGGGCGTGAAGGCGCTCGTCGAGTACATGAAGGACTTCGAGCAGCGCTGCGCCTGACGGCGGCGCGCGGCTCAAACAGCACGGCAAAACGCATGGACGACGAACTGAATTCCCGCCTGAAACCGCTGCGCGACCGCATCGACGCGATCGACGCGCAGCTGATCACGCTCCTGAACCAGCGCGCCGCGGTGGCGCTCGAGGTCGGCGAGGTCAAGAAGCATTTCAACGCGCCGGTGTTCCGGCCGGAGCGCGAACTGCAGGTCATCGCGCGGCTGCAGGACATGAGCGCCGGGCCGCTCGCGAGCGAGCATATCAGCGCGATCTGGCGCGAGATCATGGCCGCGAGCCGCGCGCTCGAGCAGACGATCCACGTCGCGTTCCTCGGGCCGGTCGGCACGTACAGCGAACAGGCGATGTTCGAGTATTTCGGCCAGTCGATCGAGGGGCTGCCGTGTCCGTCGATCGACGAAGTGTTCCGCTCGGTCGAGGCCGGCGCCGCGTCGTTCGGGATCGCGCCGGTCGAGAATTCGACCGAGGGCGCGGTGTCGCGCACGCTCGACCTGCTGCTGCAGACGCAACTGCTGATCAGCGGCGAGCTCGCACTGCCGATCCACCACAACCTGCTCACGCAGAGCGGCACGCTCGACGGCGTGAAGCGCGTGTGCGCACACGCGCAGGCGCTCGCGCAATGCCAGCAATGGCTCGCGGCGAATGCGCCGCACCTCGAGCGGCAGGCCGTCGCGAGCAACGCGGAAGCCGCGCGGCAGGCGGCGGCCGATCCGACCGTCGCGGCGATCGCCGGCGATCGCGCGGCCGCGCATTACGGGCTGCAGATCGCGTTCTCGCTGATCCAGGACGATCCGCACAATCGCACGCGCTTCGTGATCATCGGCAAGCAGCCGGCCGGTCCGACCGGGTACGACCAGACGTCGCTGATCGTTTCCGTGAAGAACGAACCGGGTGCGGTGTTCAAGCTGCTCGAGCCGCTCGCGCGGCACGGCGTGTCGATGACGCGTTTCGAGTCGCGTCCGGCGCGCGTCGGCACGTGGGAGTACTACTTCTATATCGACATCGAAGGGCACCGCGACGACGCGCCGGTCGTGGCCGCGCTCGCGGAGCTCGGCCAGAAGGCCGCGTTCCTGAAGATACTCGGTTCGTATCCGCGCGCGCGCTGAGCGTGCGGCCGCGTCTCGCACGCGGCGCGCGTGTCGCGACGGCACGCGCAGCGCAGGCCGGGCGGCGCTGCGAAGGCGGGTTCGGGCGGCATCCGCGAGCGATCGCGCGGTGCGCGCCCGTTGCCCGGGATCTGGAATTCCGTGTGCGCGGCTGCGGCCCGTGCGCGTAACTTGGCTCTAGTCGTGTCAGGCTTTGCATTCAACAAACTGGTCATCTTCGGCGTCGGCCTGATCGGCGGATCGCTGGCCCGCGCGCTGCGCGAACGTGCGCCGGGCGGCGCGGGCGAGATCGTCGGCGTCGGTCGCTCGCGCGCCTCGGTCGAACGCGCGCTGGCGCTCGGCGTGATCGATCGCGCGGCGGCGCTCGACGACGACGCGCAGTTGCGCGACGCGCTTGCCGGCGCGGATCTCGTGCTGCTGGCCGCGCCGGTTGCGCAGACGGGCCCGCTGCTCGCCCGCATCGCGCCGTGGCTCGACGCCGCGACGATCGTCACCGACGCCGGCAGCACGAAATCGGACGTCGTCGCGGCCGCGCGCGACGCGCTCGGCGAGCGGATCGCGCAGTTCGTGCCCGGCCATCCGATCGCCGGCCGCGAATCGAGCGGCGTCGAGGCCGCGTTGCCCGATCTCTACGTCGGCCGCAACGTCGTGCTGTGCCCGCTGCCCGAGAACGCGCCCGCGACGGTGGCGCGCATCGACGCGATGTGGCGCGCGACGGGCGCCGACGTGCGCACGATGAGCACGGCGCAGCACGATCGCGTGTTCGCGTCGGTGAGCCATCTGCCGCATGTGCTGTCGTTCGCGCTCGTCGAGCAGATTCTCGGCGAGGCGGACGCCGAACTGAAATTCTCGTATGCGGCCGGCGGTTTTCGCGACTTCACGCGAATCGCCGCGTCGAGCCCCGAAATGTGGCGCGACGTGTGCATCGCGAACCGCGCGGCGCTGCTCGACGAGCTCGACGGCTACACGCGCGTGCTCGCGCGGTTGCGCGCGGCGATCGACGCCGGCGACGGCGCCGCGCTCGAAGCGGTGTTCACGCGCTCGCGCGCGGCGCGCCGTGCATGGCAGGAGCGCGGCGCCAAGCCCGCTGCCGAAGCGGACAAGCAATAACAGGACGATTCCCATGGACTATCTCGATCTCGGCCCGTATTCCAGTGCGTCGGGCACCGTGCGCCTGCCCGGCTCGAAGAGCATCTCGAACCGCGTGCTGCTGCTCGCCGCGCTCGCCGAAGGCGACACGACGATCACGAACCTGCTCGATTCCGACGATACGCGCGTGATGCTCGACGCGCTCGGCAAGCTCGGCGTGAAACTGGCGCGCGATGGCGACACGTGTGTCGTCAACGGCACGCGCGGCGCGTTTACGGCGAAGACGGCCGATCTGTTCCTCGGCAATGCGGGCACGGCCGTGCGGCCGCTGACGGCGGCGCTCGCGATCAACGGCGGCGACTATCGCGTGCACGGCGTGCCGCGCATGCACGAGCGGCCGATCGGCGATCTCGTCGACGGGCTGCGTCAGATCGGCGCGCAGATCGACTACGAGCAGAACGAAGGCTTTCCGCCGCTGCGGATCCGGCCCGCGACGATCTCGGTCGACGCGCCGATCCGCGTGCGCGGCGACGTGTCGAGCCAGTTCCTCACCGCGCTGCTGATGACGCTGCCGCTCGTGAAGGCGAAGGACGGCCGCAGCATCGTCGAGATCGACGGCGAACTGATCTCGAAGCCGTACATCGACATCACGATCCGGCTGATGGCGCGCTTCGGCGTGAACGTCGAGCGCGAAGGCTGGCAGCGCTTCACGGTGCCGGCCGGCGTGCGCTACCGCTCGCCGGGGCGGATCATGGTGGAGGGCGATGCGTCGTCGGCGTCGTACTTCCTCGCGGCCGGTGCGCTCGGCGGCGGCCCGCTGCGCGTCGAGGGCGTCGGGCGCGCGAGCATCCAGGGCGACGTGGGCTTCGCGAACGCGCTGATGCAGATGGGCGCGAACGTGACGATGGGCGACGACTGGATCGAGGTGCGCGGCATCGGCCACGACCACGGCAAGCTCGAGCCGATCGACATGGACTTCAATCTGATTCCCGACGCGGCGATGACGATCGCGGTCGCGGCGCTATTCGCGAACGGTACGAGCACGCTGCGCAACATCGCGAGCTGGCGCGTGAAGGAAACCGACCGCATCGCCGCGATGGCGACCGAACTGCGCAAGGTCGGCGCGACCGTCGAGGAGGGCGCCGACTATCTCGTCGTCACGCCGCCCGCGGCGCTCACGCCGAACGCCGCGATCGACACGTACGACGATCACCGGATGGCGATGTGCTTCTCGCTCGTCAGCCTCGGCGGCGTGCCTGTGCGGATCAACGATCCGAAGTGCGTCGGCAAGACGTTCCCCGACTATTTCGACCGCTTCGCCGCGCTCGCGAAGGCCTGACCGACTGACCTGATGAAATCCACCCGACCCTTTCACCCGACCCCCGTCATCACGATCGACGGCCCGACCGCTTCCGGCAAGGGCACCGTCGCGGCGCTGGTCGCCGCGCATCTCGGCTTTCACCTGCTCGACAGCGGCGCGCTGTATCGCCTCGCGGCGCTCGCGAGCATGCGTTACGACATCGCGGCCGAAGACGTCGACGCCCTTGTGAAACTGATCGACGATCTCCACATCACGTTTCGCGAAGGCTGTGCGCAGCTCGACGGCGTCGACGTGTCGAACGACATCCGTGCCGAGGCGGTCGGCAACCGCGCGTCGGCCATCGCGGTGCACGGGCCGGTGCGCACCGCGCTGGTGGCGCGCCAGCGCGCGTTCCGCAAGACGCCGGGCCTCGTCGCGGACGGCCGCGACATGGGCACCGTGATCTTTCCGGACGCGATGCTGAAGGTGTTCCTGACGGCCAGCGCGGAGGCACGCGCGGCCAGACGGCATAAGCAATTGATGCAAAAAGGTTTTTCTGCTAATATTGATGACTTGCTCCGGGATCTCCGCGAGCGCGACGCGCGCGACAGCAATCGCGCGGCCGCGCCGCTGAAGCCCGCGGCAGACGCCAAGCTGCTCGATACGTCGGCACTGTCGGTCGATGAAGCGGTCGACCAGGTGCTGCAGTGGTACCGGGCGCTCGGCCAGCCCACCTGATCCGGCGGGCGGCGGTAGGTGCTCCGCGCGCAAGCGCGGAGTGTGTGTTGAACCCTTAACCCCGTGTGGTTTTCGCTCTGGCCCTTTCAGTCAGCCATTCCGGCTGGCGCGGCACCGCGATCCACGCACAAACCGATTTTTATGTCCGACCTGCAAACCTCCAACCCGAATACCGAATCCTTTGCGGCTCTGTTCGAAGAGTCGCTGACCCGCCAAGACATGCGCGCCGGCGAAGTGATCTCCGCCGAAGTCGTGCGCGTCGACCACAACTTCGTGGTCGTCAATGCAGGCCTGAAGTCCGAGGCTTACATTCCGATCGAGGAATTCCTGAACGATCAGGGCGAGGTTGAGGTGCAGGCGGGCGATTTCGTGTCCGTCGCGATCGACGCACTCGAAAACGGCTACGGCGACACGATCCTGTCGCGCGACAAGGCGAAGCGCCTTGCATCGTGGCTGTCGCTGGAAAAGGCACTCGACAACAACGAACTCGTCACCGGCACGATCACCGGCAAGGTGAAGGGCGGCATGACCGTGATGGTCAACGGCATCCGCGCGTTCCTGCCGGGTTCGCTCGTCGACACGCGTCCGGTCAAGGACACGACGCCGTACGAAGGCAAGACGCTCGAGTTCCGCGTGATCAAGCTCGATCGCAAGCGTAACAACGTCGTGCTGTCGCGTCGTGCCGTGATCGAAGCGACGCAAGGCGAAGAGCGCGCGAAGCTGCTCGAAACGCTGAAGGAAGGCGCGATCGTCAACGGCGTGGTCAAGAACATCACCGACTACGGTGCGTTCGTCGACCTCGGCGGCATCGACGGCCTGCTGCACATCACCGACATCGCATGGCGTCGTGTGCGTCACCCGAGCGAAGTCCTGTCGGTCGGCCAGGAAGTCACCGCGAAGATCCTCAAGTTCGACCAAGAGAAGAACCGCGTGTCGCTCGGCATCAAGCAACTGGGCGACGATCCGTGGGAAGGCATCTCGCGCCGTTACCCGTCGGGCACGCGTCTGTTCGGCAAGGTCACGAACATCACCGACTACGGCGCATTCGTCGAAGTGGAATCGGGCATCGAAGGCCTGGTCCACGTGTCGGAAATGGACTGGACGAACAAGAACGTCGCACCGTCGAAGGTTGTCCAGCTCGGCGACGAAGTCGAAGTCATGGTCCTCGAGATCGACGAAGACCGTCGTCGTATCAGCCTCGGCATGAAGCAGTGCAAGCCGAATCCGTGGGATGACTTCAGCCGCAACTTCAAGAAGGGCGACAAGATCACGGGCGCAATCAAGTCGATCACCGACTTCGGCGTGTTCATCGGTCTGCCGGGCGGCATCGACGGCCTGGTCCACCTGTCGGACCTGTCGTGGAGCGAAGCCGGCGAAGAGGCCGTTCGCAAGTACAAGAAGGGCGACGAAGTCGAAGCGATCGTGCTCGGCATCGACGTCGAGAAGGAGCGCATTTCGCTCGGCATCAAGCAGCTCGAAGGCGACCCGTTCAGCAACTACGTTGCCATGAACGACAAGGGCTCGATCGTCGACGGCGTCGTGAAGTCGGTCGACGCGAAGGGTGCGGTCATCGCGCTGACGGGCGACATCGAAGGCTACCTGCGTGCGTCGGAAATCTCGCAGGATCGCGTCGAAGATGCGCGCAACGTGCTGAAGGAAGGCGACAAGGTCAACGCGATGGTGATCAACATCGATCGCAAGTCGCGCGGTATCAACCTGTCGATCAAGGCGAAGGATTCGGCCGAGCAGCAGGAAGCGATCCGCGGCCTGCAAGCCGACACCAGCGCTGCCGCGACCGGTACGACCAACCTCGGCGCGCTGCTGAAGGCGAAGCTCGACGGCCAGAACCAGTAAGCCTCACGAGGTCTGCTGAAGTATGACCAAATCCGAGTTGGTCGCGCAGCTGGCATCGCGATTTCCGCAACTTGTCCTCAAGGATGCGGATTTCGCGGTGAAGACGATGCTCGATGCGATGTCCGACGCTTTGTCGAAAGGGCATCGCATCGAAATTCGGGGTTTCGGCAGCTTCGGCCTCAACCGTCGTCCGGCGCGCGTCGGACGCAACCCGAAGTCGGGGGAGAAAGTGCAGGTGCCCGAGAAGTTCGTGCCGCACTTTAAGCCCGGCAAGGAGTTGCGTGAACGCGTCGACGGTCGCGCGGGCGAGCCGCTGAAGGCAGACGAGCCGGACGACGAGCGTTGAGCGTCGTGCGGCCGGCCCGGAACCCGTCCGGCAAAGGCTGAAGAAAAAAGCGCCCCTTCGTGGGCGCTTTTTTCGTTTCCGGCCGCCGTCGCGCAATAGCCGGCGCGCACGATCTGCGCTGACGCGCAAACGCTTCCTTTACAATACGGGTCGATTCGGCGCGGCGAAGGGGAGTCGCGCGCCGCGGCAAACCTCAACAAAGAGAGGGCTTCATGAAGTTTATCGTCTGGCTGATTCGGGTATTGGTGTTCGTGCTGCTGCTGGTGCTCGCACTGGCCAATACGCAGACGGCGACGTTGAATTTCCTTGCCGGCTATGCGTGGCAGGCGCCGCTGATCCTGATCGGGCTGGCGTTCTTCGGTGTCGGGCTGCTGGCCGGCCTGCTGTCCGCGTTGCCTGCGGTGTTTCGTCTGCGGCTCGAGAACGGCCGCCTGAAGCGCGATCTGCGCGCGGCGAGGGAAACGCCGGCCGTCGTCGATCAGCCGCCGATGCCGCCCGTCATTTAAACCCCGACACCGCGCGAGTCTCGCGCGGTTTTCGTCTCTGCTTCGATATTTCGCATGGATCTGGATTTCTGGTGGTTGCTCGCGATTCCGGTCGCTTTCGCGCTCGGTTGGGCGGCGTCCCGCTATGACCTGAAGAGTCTGCTGTCGGAGAGCGCGAACCTGCCGCGCTCGTATTTTCGCGGCCTGAACTTTCTGCTGAACGAACAACCGGACAAGGCGATCGACGCGTTCATCGAAGTCGCGAAGCTCGATCCCGAAACGGTCGAGCTGCACTTCGCGCTCGGCAACCTGTTCCGCCGCCGCGGCGAGACGGATCGCGCGATTCGCGTGCACCAGAACCTGCTGAGCCGCACCGACCTGCCCGTCAACGAGCGCGATCACGCGCTGTACGAACTCGGTCAGGACTTCCTGAAGGCCGGCCTGCTCGATCGCGCCGAGGAGGCGTTTCACAAGCTCGCCGACGGCGACTATGCGCTCGGTGCGCAGCGCGCGCTGCTGACGATCTACGAGATCGAGAAGGACTGGAACAAGTCGATCGATACCGCGAAGCGCATCGAATCGATGAGCGACAAGCCGCTCGGGACCGAAATCGCGCAGTTTCATTGCGAGCTCGCGCAGGATGCGCTGCAGCGCAAGAACGGCGCGGCGGCGGCCGAACAGCTGCGGCTCGCGCTCGCCGCGAACCCGCAGAACGTGCGCGCGACGATCCTGTCCGGCGATGCGGCCGACGCGGCCGGCGATCACGCGGCGGCAATCGAGCACTGGAAGCGCGTCGAAGCGCAGAATCCGGCCTATCTGCCGCTCGTCGCCGACAAGCTGATGAAGGCGTACATCGCGCTCGGCAAGGCGGCCGAGGGTGCGGAGCTGCTGATGGGCTACGTCGACCGCTATCCGTCGAACGACCTGCTCGACATCGCGTATCAGCACATCGCGGGCTTGCGCGGGCAGGACGCCGCGCATACGCTCGCGCGCACGCAGATGGAGAAGTCGCCGAATCTGTCCGGCATGCTGCATCTGCTCGATGCGCAGATCGCCGGCGCCGACGAGCCGCGGCGTAAGGAACTTGAAATGATGCGTGCGCTGATCAAGCAGCGCACCAAAAATCTGCCACGGTATACGTGCCAGAATTGCGGTTTCCGGGCGCGGCTCTTCTACTGGCAATGCCCGGGCTGCAGCGGCTGGGAAACCTATGCGCCGCGCCGCGTCGAACCTGCGATGCCGGGCTGATCCCGGCACACGGCGCCGACGCATCGCGGTCGTCGCCGGGCGAAGCCCGGCGGCCAAGTTAGTCTATTACCGGGAAGCACCGGAACATCTATGAAAATCACCATCATCGGCACGGGCTACGTCGGCCTCGTCACGGGCGCGTGTCTCGCGGAGATCGGCCACGACGTCTTCTGTCTCGACGTCGATCCGCGCAAGATCGAGATCCTCAACAACGGCGGCGTGCCGATCCACGAACCGGGGCTGCTCGAGATCATCGCGCGCAACCGCTCGGCCGGGCGCCTGCGTTTTTCGACCGATATCGAGGCCAGCGTCGCGCACGGCGAGATCCAGTTCATCGCGGTCGGCACGCCGCCCGACGAAGACGGCTCGGCCGACCTGCAATACGTGCTCGAAGCCGCGCGCAACATCGGCCGTCACATGACCGGCTTCAAGGTGATCGTCGACAAGTCGACGGTGCCGGTCGGCACCGCGCAGCGCGTGCGCGGCGTCGTCGAGGAAGCGCTCGCCGCGCGCGGCCTCGCGGGCAGCGTCGCGCATCGCTTCTCGGTCGTATCGAATCCCGAGTTCCTGAAGGAAGGTGCGGCGGTCGACGACTTCATGCGTCCGGACCGCATCATCATCGGCGTCGACGACGACGAGATGGGCACGGTCGCGCGCGAGAAGATGAAGAAGCTCTACGCGCCGTTCAACCGCAATCACGAGCGCACGATCTACATGGACGTGCGTTCGGCCGAATTCTCGAAATACGCGGCGAACGCGATGCTTGCGACGCGCATCTCGTTCATGAACGAGATGTCGAATCTCGCCGACAAGGTCGGCGCCGACATCGAGGCCGTGCGCCGCGGCATCGGTTCGGATCCGCGCATCGGCTATCACTTCCTGTACGCGGGCGTCGGCTATGGCGGTTCGTGCTTCCCGAAGGACGTGCAGGCGCTGATCCGCACCGCCGGTGAAAACGGCCAGCCGCTGCGCATTCTCGAAGCGGTCGAAGCGGCCAACCATGCGCAGAAGGACGTGCTGATCGGCAAGATCGAGCGGCGTTTCGGCGCGGATCTGAGCGGCCGCGAATTCGCCGTCTGGGGGCTCGCGTTCAAGCCGAACACCGACGACATGCGCGAGGCGCCGAGCCGCCGTCTGATCGCGGCGCTGCTCGCGCGCGGCGCGACCGTGCGCGCCTACGATCCGGTCGCGCTCGACGAGGCGCGGCGCGTGTTCGCGCTCGACCTCGGCGAAGGCTCGGACGCGCTCGCGCGGCTGCACTTCGTCGACACGCAGGACGCGGCGGTCATCGGCGCGGACGCGCTCGTGATCGTCACCGAATGGAAGGAATTCAAGAGTCCGGATTTCACGCGCCTGAAGGCCGAACTGAAGGCGCCGGTGATTTTCGACGGGCGCAACCTGTACGAGCCCGACGCAATGGCCGAGCTCGGCATCGACTACTACGCAATCGGGCGCCCCCATCTCGACCCGCAGGCCCACTCCCATGGATGAACGCACGATGACCACGCTTCGCGAAGTCGTTCCGGTTCCGCGCGACCAGATAGCTCGATCGCGCGTGCTCGTCGTCGGCGACGTGATGCTCGACCGCTACTGGTTCGGCAACGTCGACCGCATTTCGCCGGAAGCGCCGGTGCCCGTCGTGCACGTGCAGCGTCACGAGGAGCGGCTCGGCGGCGCGGCGAACGTCGCGCGCAACGCGGTGACGCTCGGCGGCCAGGCGGGCCTGCTCTGCGTGGTCGGCTGCGACGAGCCCGGCGAGCGCATCGTCGAGCTGCTCGACCATAGCGGCGTGACGCCGCATCTCGAGCGCGATCCGGCGCTGCCGACGACGATCAAGCTGCGCGTGCTCGCACGCCAGCAGCAGCTGCTGCGCGTCGACTTCGAATCGACGCCGACGCACGAAGTGCTGCTCGCGGGCCTCGCGCGCTTCGACACGCTGCTGCCGCAGCACGACGTCGTGCTGATGTCCGATTACGCGAAGGGCGGTCTCACGCACGTGACGACGATGATCGAGAAGGCGCGCGCGGCCGGCAAGCCCGTACTCGTCGATCCGAAGGGCGACGACTGGGCGCGCTATCGCGGCGCATCGCTGATCACGCCGAACCGCGCGGAATTGCGCGAGGTCGTCGGTCAGTGGAAATCGGAAGACGATCTGCGCGCGCGTGTCGCGAAGCTGCGCGCGGAGCTCGACATCGATGCGCTGCTGCTCACGCGTTCGGAAGAGGGGATGACGCTCTTTTCCGCGACGGGCGAGTTGCACGCGCCGGCGCTCGCACGCGAGGTGTTCGACGTGTCGGGCGCGGGCGACACGGTGATCGCGACGGTCGCGACCATGCTCGGCGCCGGCGTGCCGCTCGTCGATGCGGTGGTGCTCGCGAATCGCGCGGCCGGCATCGTGGTCGGCAAGCTCGGCACGGCCACGGTCGACTACGACGAACTGTTTCACTAAGCGAGTCGCGCCACGCGCGAACCGCTTCCTTTTCCAGGCAGGACGATCATGACTCTCATCGTCACCGGCGCGGCCGGTTTTATCGGCGCGAACATCGTCAAGGCGCTCAACGAGCGCGGCGAGACGCGCATCATCGCGGTCGACAACCTGACGCGCGCGGACAAATTCAAGAATCTCGTCGATTGCGAGATCGACGACTATCTCGACAAGACGGAATTCGTCGAGCGCTTCGCGCGCGGCGATTTCGGCAAGGTGCGTGCGGTGTTCCACGAAGGCGCCTGTTCGGACACGATGGAAACCGACGGCCGCTACATGATGGACAACAACTTCCGCTACAGCCGCGCCGTGCTCGACGCGTGCCTCGCGCAGGGCGCGCAGTTCCTGTATGCGTCGTCGGCGGCGATCTACGGCGGCTCGACGCGCTTCGTCGAAGAGCGCAGCGTCGAGGCGCCGCTGAACGTGTACGGCTATTCGAAGTTCCTGTTCGACCAGGTCGTGCGCCGCGTGCTGCCGAATGCGCAGAGCCAGATCGCGGGCTTCCGCTATTTCAACGTGTACGGCCCGCGCGAGACGCACAAGGGCCGCATGGCGTCGGTCGCGTTCCACAACTTCAACCAGTTCCGCGCGGAAGGCAAGGTGAAGCTGTTCGGCGAGTACAACGGCTATGCGGCGGGCGAGCAGACGCGCGATTTCGTGTCGGTCGAGGACGTCGCGAAGGTGAACCTGTTCTTCTTCGATCATCCGGAGAAATCGGGCATCTTCAACCTCGGCACCGGCCGCGCGCAGCCGTTCAACGACATCGCGTCGACGGTCGTGAACACGCTGCGCGCACTCGACAATCTGCCGCCGCTGACGCTGGCACAGCAGGTCGAGCAGGGGCTGATCGAATACGTGCCGTTCCCGGACGCGCTGCGCGGCAAGTACCAGTGCTTCACGCAGGCCGACCAGACGAAGCTGCGTGCGGCAGGCTACGATGCGCCGTTCCTGACCGTGCAGGAAGGCGTCGACCGCTACGTTCGTTGGCTGTCCGGCCAGGTTTAAGCGCGAGCGTTGCATCGCTAGACTGGGTCTCACGGTCGGCAGCCGCCGGCCGCTTTTCATCGGGAGATCCAGGACATGATCAGAAAGTGGTTTGCAGCGGCGGCGCTGTTCGGCGCATTCGCTTCCGCATGGGCTGCCGTCGACGTCAACAGCGCGAACGAAGACGCGCTGATGGGAATCAAGGGCATCGGTCCTGCGCGCGCGAAGGCGATTCTCGACGAGCGCGGCGCGCGCGGTCCGTTCAAGGATGCGGCCGATCTCGCGTCGCGCGTGAAAGGGATGGGCGGGCACACCGTCGAGCGCCTCCAGAAGGAGGGATTGACGGTGGGTGCGGTCGGCTCAGCTGCGGCCGGCTCAACTCCGGCTGGTTCGCCGGCGGCCGGCAAGGCCGCATCCGCATCGCCCGCCGCCGCAAAACCCGCAGGCGCAGCCACGCGCACGGCACAGAAGTAACGCGCCGGACGAAACGACAGGCTCCTTCAGTCGCCGTCGTTGCGACGGCTTCCCGCGGCATGCCGCGGGTTTTTTGCGTGGGCACGCTCGACGGGCGCACGCTGCGCGGCACGTCGCGTATTCCATCGTTGCAATGTGGGTTGCGGGCGCGGTGACGGGCGGTGGTTTACAATCGATCGATTGATCGGCCTCGCACTCACGGTATCTCCATGGCTTACAAAACTATCGAAGACACGATCGGCAACACGCCGCTCGTGCAACTGGTCCGCCTGCCGGACGACGAGATTCGCGCGCGCAACAACGTGATTCTCGCGAAGCTGGAGGGCAACAATCCGGCCGGGTCCGTGAAGGATCGCCCGGCACTGTCGATGATCAGCAAGGCCGAGGCACGCGGCCGCATCAAGCCGGGCGATACGCTGATCGAAGCGACGAGCGGCAACACCGGCATCGCGCTCGCGATGGCCGCCGCGATTCGTGGCTACAAGATGGTGCTGATCATGCCCGAGGATCTGTCGGTCGAGCGTCGGCAAAGCATGGCCGCGTACGGCGCCGAGATCATCCTGACGCCGGTGAAGGGCGGGATGGAACTGGCGCGCGATCTCGCGGAGCAGATGCAGCGCGAAGGCAAGGGCGTGATCCTCGATCAATTCGGCAATCCCGACAATCCGATCGCACACTACGAAGGCACCGGCCCGGAGATCTGGCGCGACACCGAAGGGCGCGTCACGCACTTCGTGTCCGCGATGGGCACGACGGGCACGATCATGGGCACGTCGCGCTATCTGAAGGAACAGAATCCGGCGATCGAGATCATCGGTGCGCAGCCGGAAGACGGCTCGCGCATTCCGGGCATTCGCAAGTGGCCGGAAGCCTATATGCCGACGATTTTCGATCGCAGCCGCGTCGACCGCGTCGAGAACGTGAGCCAGGCCGCAGCCGAAACGATGGCGCGCCGGCTCGCATCGGTCGAAGGCATTTTTGCCGGCATTTCGTCGGGCGGCGCATGCGAAGTCGCGATGCGCATCGCGCGTCAGGTCGAGAACGCGACGATCGTCTTCATCATCTGCGATCGCGGCGACCGCTATCTGTCCACCGGCGTGTTTCCGGCGTGACGCTGCGCGGCTCGCACGGGCCGCGCTTCAACAACAAAAAACGCCGCATGCAGCGGCGTTTTTTGTTGATGGCGGGCGGGATTACTGCGACGTCGACTGCGTGTCCGCATCGCTCGGCGGCAGTGCACCGCTCGCCTCCATCTGCGCCTTCACCGCTTCGCCGAGCTGATACACGGCGAGCGCATAGAAGAAGCTGCGGTTGTAACGCGTCAGCACGTAGAAATTCTTGAGGCCGAGCATGTATTCGGTCGCACTGCCTGGCGAGGGCAGGTCGACGACCGTAACGGGCGTGCCTGCTTCCGTCGTGATGTTGACCGTCGGCTCGTTCAGCGTCATGCCGGCGCGCAGCAGTTGCGACAGCGCCCAGTGCGGTTCCGGCTGACCGTCCGCGGCCGCCTGCGCGATGCCGAGGCTGCCCGTATCGGGCGTGATCTGCCACACCACGGGACGGTCGGTTTCCCAGCCGTGCTGCTTCAGATAGTTCGCAACGCTGCCGATCGCATCGGCCGGGCTGCTGCGCAGATCGACGCGCCCGGTGCCGTCGTAGTCGACCGCATAGTCGCGGATGCTGCTCGGCAGGAACTGCGGAATGCCGATCGCGCCCGTGTACGAGCCGAGCACGGTCGTCGGGTCGAGCTGGCTGTCGCGCGTCCACACGAGGAAATCCTCGAGGTTCTTGCGGAACGTCGCCTGACGGCTGTCGCGGTTCGGCGTGTCCGGATAGTCGAACGCGAGCGTCGTCAGCGCATCGAGCACGCGGAAGTTGCCCATGTAGCGGCCGTAGATCGTTTCGACGCCGATGATGCCGACGATCACTTCCGGCGGCACGCCGAACTCCTGCGACGCGCGCTGCAACGTCGCCTGGTTCGCCTTCCAGAACTTCACGCCCGCGTTGATGCGGATCGGCTCGATGAAGCGCGAGCGATAGACGCGCCAGTTCTTCACGGTCGGCGTCGGTGCGGGCCGCACGAGTTTGACGGCCGTCGCCGAGTAGCTGACGCGCGAGAACAGTGCATGCAGGCTCGCGGCGTCGAAACCGTTGCGGCTCGCCATGTCGTCGATGAACGCATCGATCTTCGGATTGTTCGCGTAGCGCTGCGGAACGATCTCTTCTTCGAAGGTCTGGCCCGGCTGTTGCGGCTGCGCCTGCGCGACGCGCATGCCGGGTTTCGCGGGCGCCGTCTGTGCGCCGGCGGGCGCCGCGCACAATGCGGCGACGGCAGCGACGACGAGCGGAAGGCGAGCGCGGAACAGCGCGGAGAGAAGGGCGGCAGGCTTGCTGAAATTCATGTCGAAGCGCTCGGACAGGGCGATTGTGTTCGGCGCAGTATACCCGACGCATCCCGCGCGCCGACGCGAAGCGGGCGCGCGATGTGGTAAGTTAGCGGCGAATTCGCGGCAGACGATGGACATCATTGAAGGAGACCTGCGGTGCATCCAGCGCTGCAGATGACACGTTATGGCAACCGCCTTCTATACGCACCCCGACTGCATGCTGCACGAGATGGGGCAGTGGCATCCGGAATGCCCGGCCCGGCTGTCGGCGATCCAGGATCAGCTGATCGCAAGCCGCATCGACGATCTGATCGTGCACGAAACGGCGCCGTTCGCGAGCGAAGTCGCGCTCGGCCGCGTGCATACGCAGGCGCACATCGACTATCTGCGCGGGCTGACGCCCGTCGACGGCTACGTCGAGATCGACCCCGATACGCTGATGAACCGCGACACGTGGCGCGCCGCATTGCGCGCGGCCGGCGCCGCGGTCGCGGCGACCGACGCGGTGATCGAGGGCCGCTACGCGAACGCGTTCTGCAGCGTGCGTCCGCCCGGCCATCATGCCGAGCCCGCGCGCGCGATGGGCTTCTGCTTCTTCAACAACGTCGCGGTCGCGGCGCGGCACGCGCTCGACGTGCACGGCCTCGAGCGCGTCGCGATCGTCGATTTCGACGTGCATCACGGCAACGGCACCGAGGCCGCGTTCGCGAACGACCCGCGCGTGCTGATGTGCAGCTTCTTCCAGCATCCGCTGTATCCGTTCTCGGGCGTCGATCATCAGGCGCCGAACATGGTGAACCTGCCGATGCCCGCGCGCAGCAACGGAATGGCGATTCGCGAGGCGGTCGACATGTTCTGGCTGCCGCGTCTCGACGCGTTCAAGCCGCAGATGCTGTTCGTATCCGCGGGCTTCGATGCGCATCGCGAGGACGACATCGGCAATCTCGGTCTCGTCGAAGCCGACTTTGAGTGGCTCACCGCACAGATCGTCGACGTTGCGCGCCGGCATGCGCAGGGCCGCATCGTCAGCTGTCTCGAGGGCGGCTACAACCTGTCGGCGCTCGGCCGCAGTGTCGTCGCGCATCTGCGCGTGCTCGCCGGCATCTGACGGCCCGCGCCCGGCGCGCACTCAGCGCGCCGGCACGCGCGCATCTATCCAGCCGATCAGCGCATCGATCACGCGCTCGCGCTCGATGTCGTTCATCGTTTCGTGAAATCCGCCTTCGTATAGCGTCAGCGTGCGGTCGGCCGAGCCGACGCGTGCGCCGAACGTGCGGCTGCCGTCCGGTTCGGTCAGCTTGTCCGCGGTGCCGTGGTAGACGAGCACCGGAACGCGCAGCGTATCGCGGCCGCGCTCGATGCGCGCCATCGCGTCGAGGATTTCCGCGCCCGTGCGCGCCGGCACGGGGCCGTGATGCACGAGCGGGTCCGCGCGATTCGCGGCGACGACGTCCGCGTCGCGGGACAGCAGCGCCGCGTCGATCCGGATCGCCGGGAAGGTCGGCCAGACCCGGCTGATCACGCGGCTGAGCGCGAGCATCCAGCGCGGCACGTCGCGGCCCGGCGCGAGCGCGGGGCTGGACAGCACGAGGCCGGCCAGCGTGCGCCCGCGCGCCGGCGCGCGCTCGATCGCGTACAGCGCGGCGATCGCGCCGCCCATGCTGTGGCCCATCAGGAACAGCGGCGTCGACGCGCGCGCGGCTTCGGCCACGAGCGCGTCGGCGTCGTCGAGGTATTCGTCGAAGCGCGCGACCCACGCGCGCTTGCCGGGCGAGCGGCCGTGGCCGCGCAGGTCGATCGCGAGCAGATCGATGCCGGCTGCGTTCAGGCGGGCTGCGAGCGGCGCGTAACGGCCCGCGTGTTCGGCCAGGCCGTGCAGCAGCGCGACCGTCGCGCGCGGCGCCGCCGCGCGGGCGTCGGCGGGCCAGCGGTACGACGCGAGCTCGAGTCCGTCCGCGGTGCGCAGCCGCCCGATGTGCGGCGCGGGCGCCGTGTGTGCGTCGGCCGGCGCCTCGGCCTGCGTGGTCGTGACCGTCATCTCGCGTGTCTCCCGTGGATTCGTCGGCGTGTCGGGATCATAGTCGCGCCGCCGCGTCGGCGCGCTCGCGGCGTTCCTCTAATATCGTGCGGTTATGAAAAGATCGAAATCGATTATTAAGTGGAATGAGACGTTTGCGGTAAAATCGCCGGCTATTCCAGATGCATCGGCGGCCGACTGGCGGGCCTGCTCGCCAGCCGGTCGCCGTTTTGTTTACATGATCGAATTACGCAATCTGTCGCAGCGTTTTCCGGGCCCGAACGGTTGGGTCGAAGCGCTGCACAACGTCAATCTGACGATTCCGCAGGGCGAGGTGTTCGGCATCATCGGCCGAAGCGGTGCCGGCAAGAGCACGCTCGTGCGCACCATCAACCTGCTCACGCGGCCGAGCGAAGGCAACGTGACGGTCGCGGGCCGCGATCTGACGCTGCTGTCGGCGGGCGAGCTGCGCGAGGCGCGCCGCCAGATCGGGATGATCTTCCAGCACTTCAATCTGCTGTCGTCGCGCACCGTGTTCGACAACGTCGCGCTGCCGCTCGAGCTCGCGGGCGCGAGCCGCGCCGAAATCGAGGCCGCGGTGCTGCCGCTGCTCGAGCTCGTCGGGCTGTCCGCGCAGAAGGACCGCTACCCGGCACAGATCAGCGGCGGCCAGAAACAGCGCGTCGGCATCGCGCGTGCGCTCGCGAGCAAGCCGAAGGTGCTGCTGTCCGACGAGGCGACGTCCGCGCTCGATCCGGAAACGACGCGCTCGATTCTCGACCTGCTCAAGCGGATCAACCGCGAGCTCGGGCTGACGATCGTGCTGATCACGCACCAGATGGAAGTGATCAAGCAGGTCTGCGATCGCGTCGCAGTGCTCGATGCCGGCCGCGTCGTCGAAGAGGGGCGCGTGATCGACGTGTTCCTGCAGCCGCATCATGAAGTCACGCGCGCGCTGATCGGCGACGTGATCGCGCAGGAGCTGCCGCCCGCGCTGAAGGCGCGCGTCGCCGAGCGGCTGAAGACGGGCAGCGGGCATCTGCTGCGCCTCGCGTTCACCGGGTCCGGCGTCGACCAGCCGATCCTGTCGGAGACGATCCGCCGCTACGAACTCGATTTCAATATCCTGCACGGCCAGATCGACGAGATCCAGGGGCAGGCGTTCGGTTCGCTCGCGGTGCTGGCCGGCGGCGAGCCGGGCAAGGTCGGACAGGCGCTCGCGTTCCTGCGCGAGCAAGGTGTGGTGGTCGAGGAGCTTTCGTATGTTGAGTGAGATGTTCGATATGTTCGTGCAGTCGTTCTGGGAGACGCTGATCATGGTCGGCATCTCCGGGGCGGTCGGCGCGCTCGTCGGGCTGCCGCTCGGCGTGCTGCTCTATCTGACCGACCGGCAGGGCGTGCTGCAGAACCTCGCGGTCAATCGCGTGCTCGGCGGTATCGTCAATGCGGTGCGCTCGACGCCGTTCATCATTCTGCTCGTGGCGGTGATTCCGTTTACGCGGCTCGTCACGGGCTCGTCGATCGGCACGGCCGCGGCGGTCGTGCCGCTGACGCTCGCGGCCGCGCCGTTCATCGCGCGGCTCGTCGAGACGGCGCTGCGCGAAGTCGATCGCGGGCTGATCGAAGCCGCGCAGTCGATGGGCGCGACGACGTCGCAGATCGTCTTCAAGGTTTTGCTGCCGGAATCGCTGCCGGGCATCGTCGCCGGGCTGACGATCACGTTCGTGTCGCTGGTCGGCTATTCGGCGATGGCAGGTGCGATCGGCGGCGGCGGGCTCGGCGATCTGGGCATCCGCTACGGCTATCAGCGCTATCTGCCGGAAGTGATGTGGACGGTCGTCGCGATCCTGATCGTGTTCGTGCAGGTCGTGCAGTCGTTCGGCGACTGGCTGGTCCGGCGCCTGAGCCACAAGTAAGCGACATTCATTCTCATCGGGGGAGACGATGCAACGACGCTTCATGCTGAAGTTCGCGGCGGCGCTCGGCGCAGCCGCGCTGTTCGCGGGCGCGCAAGCCGCGCAGGCCGAAACCATCAAGGTAGGCGTGACGGGCGGCCCGCACGCGCAGATCATGGAGGTCGTGAAGAAGGTCGCCGCAAAGAGCGGACTCGACGTGCGCATCGTCGAATTCTCCGACTACGTGCAGCCGAACGCGGCGCTCGCGGCCGGCGATCTCGACGCGAACAGCTATCAGCACGATCCGTATCTGCAGGCGCAGGTGAAGGACCGCGGCTACAAGCTGATCAAGGTCGCGGACACCGTCACGTTTCCGATGGGCATTTATTCGAAGCGCGTGAAATCGCTGGCCGAGCTGAAGCCCGGTGCGCGCGTCGCCATCCCGAACGATCCGACCAACGGCGGCCGCGCGCTGCTGTTGCTGCAGAAGCAGGGCGTGTTGAAGCTGCGCGCGGATGCGGGGCTCAAGGCGACGCCGCTCGACATCGTCGACAATCCGCGCAAGCTGAAGATCGTCGAGCTCGACGCGGCGCAGATTCCGCGTTCGCTCGGCGACGTCGACGCCGCGGCGATCAACACGAACTATGCGATGGAAGCGGGGCTGAAGCCGAAGCAGGACGCGATCGCGATCGAGGGTCCGAACGGCCCGTACGCGAACGTCATCGCGATCCGCGAGGCGGACCGCAACAAGCCGTGGGTCGCGAAGCTGGTCGCGGCCTATCATTCGCCGGAGGTGAAGCAGTTCATCGACGGCAAGTTCGGCGGCGCGGTGATCGCCGCCTGGTGACGCATTGCGTCTCGCGTGCCCGACGGTGATTAGAGTCGCTGATCGAAAACCCGGGCTTTGCGTCCGGGTTTTTTCTCTTTTAAAATAGAACGACCGTTCGCTATTGCCGGCGCGCCGCGGAGGAGCGTTATCCTCGACAGCCGCGATGGATTGGCCCGTTGGCCGCGCAGTCATGGGGCCTCGCTATAGAATGGCCTCTGGTCGTATTCGTAACTTTGGAGCGTGTGCATGAAAATCCTGGTGCCAGTGAAAAGAGTGGTCGATTACAACGTGAAGGTCCGCGTGAAGTCGGACAACACGGGCGTCGACATCGCGAACGTGAAGATGTCGATGAACCCGTTCGACGAAATCGCCGTTGAAGAAGCCGTGCGCCTGAAGGAAGCCGGCGTCGCGACCGAAGTGGTTGCGGTGTCGGTCGGTGTGGCGCAGGCGCAGGAAACGCTGCGCACGGCGCTCGCGATCGGTGCGGATCGCGCGATCCTCGTCGAGTCGAACGACGGCGTCGAGCCGCTGGCCGTGGCGAAGATCCTGAAGGCGCTCGTCGACAAGGAGCAGCCGCAACTCGTGATCCTCGGCAAGCAGGCGATCGACGACGATTCGAACCAGACCGGCCAGATGCTGGCCGCGCTGGCGGGTCTGCCGCAGGCGACGTTCGCATCGAAGGTGACGATCGCCGACGGCAAGGCGACGGTTGCACGCGAAGTGGACGGCGGCGCGGAAACGCTGTCGCTTCAACTGCCCGCAGTCGTCACCACGGATTTGCGTCTGAACGAGCCGCGCTACGTGACGCTGCCGAACATCATGAAGGCGAAGAAGAAGCCGCTGGAAACGGTGAAGCCGGAAGACCTCGGCGTGGATGTCGCGCCGCGTCTGAAGACGCTGAAGGTGGTCGAGCCGCCGAAGCGCGCGGCCGGCGTGAAGGTGCCGGACGTGAAGACGCTGGTCGAGAAGCTGAAGACCGAAGCCAAGGTGCTGTAAAGGGAGCGGAAAGAAATGACGATTCTGGTAATTGCAGAACACGACAACGCGTCGATCAAGGCCGCGACGCTGAACACGGTGGCGGCGGCGGCAAAGATCGGCGGCGACATTCACGTGCTGGTCGCGGGTCACAACGCGCAGGGCGCAGCCGATGCGGCCGCGAAGATCGCCGGCGTGGCGAAGGTGCTGCTGGCCGATGCCCCGCAGCTCGAAGCAGGCCTCGCGGAAAACGTCGAAGCGACCGCGCTGAACATCGCGAAGGACTATTCGCACATCCTCGCGCCGGCAACGGCCTACGGCAAGAACATCGCGCCGCGTATCGCCGCGAAGCTCGACGTCGCGCAGATCTCGGATATCACGGCGGTCGATTCGGCCGATACGTTCGAGCGCCCGATCTACGCCGGCAACGCGATCGCGACGGTGCAGTCGAGCGACCCGATCAAGGTCATTACGGTGCGTGCAACGGGTTTCGATCCGGTTGCAGCCGAAGGCGGCAGCGCATCGGTGGAGAAGATTGAAGCGGCGGCCGATGCAGGCGTGTCGCAGTTCGTGAGCCGCGAAGTGACGAAGCTGGACCGTCCGGAGCTGACCTCGGCGAGCATCATCGTGTCGGGCGGCCGCGGTCTGGGCAGCGGCGAGAACTATACGAAGGTGCTGGAGCCGCTGGCAGACAAGCTGTCGGCCGCACTCGGCGCCTCGCGCGCGGCAGTCGACGCGGGCTACGTGCCGAACGACTACCAGGTCGGCCAGACCGGCAAGATCGTCGCGCCGCAGCTGTACATCGCGGTCGGCATCTCGGGCGCGATCCAGCACTTGGCCGGCATGAAGGATTCGAAGGTGATCGTCGCGATCAACAAGGATCCCGAAGCACCGATCTTCAGCGTGGCCGACTATGGCCTTGTCGGCGATCTGTTTACGCTCGTGCCGGAGCTCGTCAGCGAGCTTGGCTGATGCGGCGTGACGCGACGCGGCGATAAGCAGCGTCAAGCAGCGAAACGAGGGGCGCGACGAGCGCCCCTTTTTCGTTTCGGCGGAAAGCGGCGGGGCGGTGGCGTGAATGTTCGTCGTGCCGTGCGTCTCGTCCGGCCAACAAAAAAGCGCCCTCAGGGGCGCTTTCTCGTCGCACGGCCGGCCGCTCGCGCGGCCGCCGCCGCTTATGCGTAGGCCGGACGCGTCTGGCCCGCGACTTCTTTCAGGTAGCGATGCACCGACAGGTCGTCCGCCTGGATCGCCGGCTTCTTGCCGGAGATCAGATCGGCGAGCAGCTGGCCGGAGCCGCACGACATCGTCCAGCCGAGCGTGCCGTGGCCCGTGTTCAGGAACAGGTTCGACACCGGCGTGCGGCCGACGATCGGCGTGCCGTCCGGCGTCATCGGGCGCAGGCCCGTCCAGAACGTGGCCTTCGACGTGTCGCCGCCGCCCGGGAACAGATCGTTCACGCACATTTCGAGCGTCTCGCGGCGTGCCGCGCGCAGCGTCTTGTCGAAGCCGACGATTTCCGCCATCCCGCCGACGCGGATGCGTTGGTCGAAACGCGTGATCGCGATCTTGTAGGTTTCGTCGAGCACCGTCGACACCGGCGCGGCCGCTTCGTCGACGATCGGCGCAGTGATCGAATAGCCCTTCAGCGGATAGACCGGGATCTTCATCAGATTCGCGACGAAATTCGTCGAGTACGAGCCGAGCGCGACCACGTACGCGTCGGCGCGCACCGTCTCGCTGCCGCACTGCACGCCGGCGATCTTGCCGCCCGCAATCGCGAGCCCGTCGATCGGCGTGTTGTAGCGGAACTTCACGCCGAGCGATTCGGCGAGCGCCGCGAGGCGCGTCGTGAACAGCTGGCAGTCGCCCGTTTCGTCACCCGGCAGACGCAGACCGCCGGTGAGCTTGTGCGAGACGGCCGCGAGCGCCGGTTCCGCGTTCTTCAGCTCGGCCGGCGACAGCAGTTCGAACGGCACGTTCGCTTCCCGCAGCACCGCGATGTCCTTCGCCGCGCCGTCGAGTTGCTGCTGCGTGCGGAACAGTTGCAGCGTGCCGCCCGTGCGGCCTTCGTACTGGATGCCGGTGTCGGCGCGCAGCGCCTGCAGGCAATCGCGGCTGTATTCGGCAAGGCGCACCATACGGCTCTTGTTGACCGCATAGCGCTCGGGCGTGCAGTTGCGCAGCATCTGCCACATCCACTGGAGCTGGAAGCGCGTGCCGTCGAGGCGGATCGCGAGCGGCGCATGCTTTTCGAACATCCACTTGACGGCCTTCAGCGGCACGCCGGGCGCGGCCCACGGCGCCGCATAGCCGGGCGAGATCTGGCCGGCATTCGCGAAGCTCGTCTCGAGCGCCGGGCCGGTTTCCCGGTCGATCACCGTGACCTCATGACCGGCGCGCGCGAGGTAATACGCGCTTGCCACGCCCACCACACCGCTGCCCAGAATGACGACTCGCATAGCTGCTCCCCATCGAAGAAATCAGCTCGAGGCCGGGCGCACCTGCGTCTCCGTGTAACCTCTGACTGATCTAGTTTTTTGCGCTATGGTATTGTCGAATCTGTAGGTTTTGTTATCGTATTTTTCAGGTTTTCAGCATAAACCAATGAGAACGCAACGCCAGCCAGTACGCACGCTCGACAAGCTCGACCGCCGCATCCTGAAACTGCTGCAGGAGGACGGCCGGATGGCGATGAAGGACCTCGCCGAGCAGGTCGGGCTGACCGTCACGCCGTGCATCGAGCGCGTGCGCCGCATGGAGCGCGACGGCGTGATCACGGGCTATCACGCGCGCGTCGATCCCGCGCAGCTCGGCGCGGCGCTGCTGGTGTTCGTCGAGATCACGCTCGGCCACAAGGGCGGCAACATGTTCGAGCAGTTCCGCCGTGAAGTCATGAAGATCGACGAGGTGCTCGAATGCCACCTCGTGTCGGGCGACTTCGACTATCTGATCAAGGCGCGCATCGGCGAGATGGCCGACTACCGGAAACTGCTCGGCGACATCCTGCTGCAGCTGCCGGGCGCCGTGCAGTCGAAGAGCTACGTCGTGATGGAAGAGATCAAGGAAACGCTGACGATTTCGGTCGGCGACTGAGTAACCGTCTACCAAGTCAAGCCTTATGGAGCGAATCGTCCCAAG
>NZ_JBQYLP010000024.1:0-88795 GCF_052683555.1 Burkholderia sp. BC1 | reverse complement strand
CCCACCCTTGAAATCAAATCCATTTTGGTCCGGTCTGGGTAGGAATTACCTTTTTTTTCAGGCAAACCCGATACGCTCTCATGACTTCGACCGCACCGTTCCGGCGCCGGTCGGCCACCCTCGGGCATTCCTCATGAAAGCGCATTCGTTCTCGCTGCTCGCCGGCCTCCTCGCCGTCGCGATCGACGGCACACTCGGCGTGAACTCTCCGGCATCTCCCGTCATCGCGCTTGTCGGCCTGTTCTGCAGGCTGCCCGGCGAACCGGTGCTGCCGGGCAGCGGCACCCGCGCGCGCAAGCCGTCGTGATCCGGCACGTCGCGAGCCGCCGCCGATGAGCAACGTCGAACTGTTCCATTACCTGCTGCTGTTGATCTGCGGCGCGGGCGCGCTGACGTGGCTCGCGGAGCGCCTGTCGATTCCGCCCGCCGTCGTGCTGCTGCTCGGCGGCTGCGTCGTCGCGGTCGCCGGCAAACGCGTGCCCGACATGGATCCGGCACTGCTGCTCGCGGCCGTGCTGCCGCCGCTGCTGATGTCGAGCGGCTTCTATACCGCGTGGAAGGCGTTCCGCCACGAGCTCGCGTCGATCGCCTCGCTTGCGCTCGGTGCCGTCGTATTTACGACGGTCGCGGTCGCGCTCGCCGTGCATGCGTTCAACCCGGCGCTGCCGTGGGCCGCGTGCTTCACGCTCGGCGCGATCGTGTCGCCGCCCGACGCGGTCGCCGCGAAGGCGATCCTGCAGCGCCATCCGCTGCCCGCGCGGCTCGTCGCCGTGCTCGAAGGCGAAAGCCTCGTCAACGATGCGTCGGGCCTGCTGCTGTATCAGATCGCCGTGTCGGCCGCGCTCGCGGTCACGATCACGACCGCGAGCGCGGCCGGCCTGTTCCTGTCGCTCACGCTGATCGGCATCGCCGTCGGCTTCGCGTGCGGTCAGGCGATGTGCTGGGTGCTGCAGCGGCTGCGCGAGCCGATGCTCGGCATCGTCGTGACGTTCGCGATGGCGTGGGGCAGCTACGGCATCGCGGAAGCGCTGCACGGCTCGGGCGTGCTGTCGGTCGTGAGCTGCGGGCTCGTGCTCGGCGTACGGCAGCATCGCGTGTTCGACGCCGACATGCGGATCAAGGCGAAGGCGACCTGGGAAGCGATCGTGTTCGTGCTCGACGCGCTCGTGTTCATCCTGATCGGCCTCGCGCTGCACGCGATCCTGGCCGGCGTCAATCGCGAAGGCGCCGTGCTGATGGCCGGATTGCGCGTCGCGCTGCCGGCCACCGCGGCCGCGATCGTCGCGCGCATCGCCTGGGTGTTCGTCGCGATGTGGCTGCCGGGCCGCCTGCGCGCGCCGCGTGCAGGCCATGCACCGTGGTCGTGGCGGGAAGCCGTCGTGCTCGGCTGGTCCGGCATGCGCGGCGTCGTCAGCCTCGCCGCCGCGATCGCGTTGCCGGCCGGTTTTCCCGGCCGCGACCTGATCCTGTTCAGCACGTTCCTGCTGATCATCGCGACGCTCGTCGTGCAGGGCGGCACGCTCGCCCCGCTGATCCGCGCGCTGAAGCTGCAGCCGGCCACGCGCCACACGATGTCCGAGCATGCGGTGCGCGCCCACACGTTCGGCGCGGCGCTCGCGGCCCTCGATGCGCGCGGGCAGCACGGTGCGCATCTCGAGCGCGCTTCGCTCGAGCGGCTCTTGACCGAATACCGCAATCGCGTCGCCTTCAACGAACGCGCATACCGCGAAGGCGCCGAACCGGCGGACGTGCGCGCGCGGATGCTGCGCGTCGAGCTCGAACTGGTCGGCGTGTCGCGCGATGCGTTGCTCGCGCTGCATCGCGACGGCCGCGTCGACGATGCGGTGCTGCACCGCATAGAATCCGAGCTGGACTTCGAGGAGCTGCGGCTGCAGCGCCTGCTCGAACCGTAAGTCCGGCGACGGGCGGCCGCACGCTGCCCCTTCCCTTCCCCACATGGAATTTCAATGAGCGAACTGTCCGTCGAAGCGAGCATCGGCTCGGTCGATTATCTGGTCCACTTCACCGACGGCGCCCATCAGTGGCGCGCCGACGAACCGGCGCCGCTCGGCGGCGGCGATGCGGCGCCGACGCCCGTCGCGCTGCTGCTGTCGAGCCTCGGCGCATGTACCGCGATCACGCTGAAGATGTACGCGCAGCGCAAGGGCTGGCCGCTTGCCGAAGTGCACGTGAAGCTCGCGCACGAATCGGGCAGCGGCGGCAGCACGATCGTGCGCCGCATCACGCTCGACGGCGAGCTGTCGGCCGAGCAGCGCGAGCGTCTGCTGCAGATCGCGAACGCGTGCCCCGTGCACAAGATCCTCACGCACCCGATCGCGATCGATACCGCGATCGCGTGACACGCCAACGAACCGGAACGCCGCGATGCCTGCCCCGATCAAGACCCTGCTCACGCCGCGCGAAAGCGACATCGGCAACCTCGTCGTGCGTCGCGTGCTGCCCGCGCGTGCCGCGCGCCTCGTCGGCCCGTTCATCTTCTTCGACGAGATGGGCCCCGCCGTGCTGCCGGCCGGCCGCGGCATCGACGTGCTGCCACATCCGCATATCGGTCTCGCGACCGTCACCTATCTGTTCGACGGCACGCTGATGCATCACGACAGTCTCGGCTTCCGGCAGAAGATCGTGCCGGGCGACGTGAACTGGATGACGGCCGGGCGCGGCATCGTGCATTCCGAGCGCTCGCCCGACGAAGACCGCCCGCGCGACCAGCCGGTGCACGGCATTCAGACCTGGGTCGCGCTGCCGGTCGAGCACGAGGACACCGCGCCCGCGTTCGTCCATCACGCGGCCGACACGCTGCCCGTATTCGAGCGCGACGGCGCGCGCGTCTGCGTGATCGCGGGCACGGCGTTCGGGCTGACGTCGCCGGTCGAGGTGTTTTCGCCCACACTCTATGCGTACGCGCAATTCGCGGCCGGCGGCCGGCTCGCGCTCGATGCGGAGCACGACGAGCGCGGCGTCTATCTCGTCGACGGCGACCTGCGCATCGACGACACGCCGCTCGCGACGTCCACGATGGCCGTGCTCGAACCGGGCGCGACCGTCACGCTCGCGAGCACGCACGGCGCGCGCGTCATGCTGCTCGGCGGCGCACATCTGCCGGGCGAGCGTTTCGTCGAATGGAACTTCGTGTCGAGTTCGCGCGAGAAAATCGACGCGGCGCGCGACGCGTGGGCCGCGCAGACCTTCGGCAAGGTGCCCGGCGAAGAAGACGAATGGACGCGCCAGCCCGCCCGCAAGCCGCAGTCGTCCGCCTGAGCACGCGAACGCGCGCGGCGCGGCGCGGCGCCGCTCAGCGCGCGAGCCCCATCAGCTTCGCGAGCACGGGCCAGCGCGCGAGCGCATCGACGTACGCGCGCCGCGCCTGTTCGTCTACATAGCGCTCGGGATCGAACGCCGGCACGTGGCGCGCGAAGCCGAGCACGTCGTTCGGTTGCGACAGGCGATCGTCGTCGATGTCGCCGCGGTTTACTGTTCGTCGATCCATACGCCGTCCGGAGTCTTGACCGCGTAGCCCGCGGCCGTCTGCATCGTCACCGTGCCCTCGTTCTCGCCGATCATCCGCGTGCGCGGCAGGTCCGCCGCGTATTGCGCGAGCGTCACGCCGAGCTTGAACGGGCTGTTCGATACCAGGTTCGACAGCAGCTGCGCGAGCGCGAGGAAACTCGTCGGCTGGTCGATCACGGTCGTCGTGCCGTGATCGCCGGCAAAGCCGACGAGCCGCACGCCGACCGGCCCGTGCACGATGCGCGGCGTCGGAATCTCGCGCAGGCCGGCACCTGGTTCCGGTCGCCGCGCAGCGCGGCGCCGTGCTCGGGCACGAACACGATCACCGCGCGCCGGCCCGATTGCGCGACGAGATCGGCGAGCCGGTCGACGTCGCTCATCAGCTTCGCCGCGCGCTGCGGATACGAGTCGATGCTCGTCAGCGCGCTGCCGACTACGCGGTTGCCGTCATGCAGGCTGATCGTGTTGTAGTACAGCGCGACGGGGCCCGCGACCGCGCCGCGCTGCGCATACCAGTTCGCGAGCGTCGCGTAGTCGTCCTTGATCGCCGAGCCGTCGAACGCGTGCATCGCGACGGGCGCCGCCTCGTTCGACACGAGCGGCGCGCCGGGCACGCCGATGTTGTCGCGAATCACCTGCAGGAAGTTGTCGAAGTGGCCGTCGTGGTTCAGGAGCGACTGCACCGTGTAGCCGGCGCTCGCGAGCTGCGCGAACAGATGGCATTGCTGCGGCGCGGGCTTGTACAGATCGGCATGCGCTTCCTGTCCACAGCTCGCGCGCAGCACGCGGATCGCGGCCGGCCCGCTGTAGCTCGCCGCCGTGCTGAAGTTCGTGAACAGGTAGTCGAAGCGGCTCAGCATCGGATGGTTGCGCAGCTTCGCCGCATCGAGGTCGTCCCACGACAGCGAGCACACATGCACGACGATCACGTCGAACTGCGCGGCCGGATCGCTGCCGAGATGGCCGAACGCGACCTGCCGCTGCGACTCCTGCGCGCGGAACGTCGCGAGCGCCGCGTTGTAATCCTCGGGCTGGCCCGCGCGCGCGGCCGTCGCGGCGCCGCCCTGCGTCGTCGTCGCCTGCGCGACGCGCGTCGCCCATCCGCTGCCCGCCTGCCACAGCGGCATCGCGATCAGGGCCGCGATCACGAACGTCGCGACGCGCAGCCAGCGGTTCACGACGAAATAGACGATCAGCACGCCGGCCACCGTCAGCAGCAGCGTCGGCGGCAGCAGCCGCGGCAGGATCTCGAGCCAGTAATCGGCGCGAAACGTCGCGACCTCGCGCGCGGCCTCCGCGAGCCGTGCCAGCGGCGGCGCATGCAGTTCGCGCGCGAGCAGCGGCACGGCGATCGCGACGGCCACGACCTGCCGCACGATGCGTGCGACGCGCGAACGCAGCGGCGCGCTCGCCGCGAGCGCCAGCGCGAACACGAGATTCGCGGCCCACATCGGCTGCAGATGCCCGGTCGCGAACAGCGCGAACTTCAGGATGAAATACAGATTCCAGAACGTCATCGATACCACTCCGTGATGCGCGGCATCAGTCGCGCGCGCGCTCGAGCTTCGGCGCGAGCAGCGCCTGCAGCCGCTGCGCGGTCCCCTTCCACAGCCGCACGTAGCCGTCGAGGCCGACGCGCAGCACTTCCTTCAGTCCGCGCAGCGGCGTATCAGCCGGCGCGCCGTCGTGCCAGTCGAGCCACGCATCGGCGCGGCCGAACGTGCACTGGATCAGCAGCCGCTCCTGCTCGAGCGTCAGCGCATCGAAGCTGACGCCGACATGCGTCGGCGTCACGCGGCTCACGCGCACCGGAAACGGAAACGACCGGTCGCCGCGCGACACGCACACCTGCAGCCGGTCGCCGACGGCGAGCGAGAGGCCGGGCACCGCGTCGAGCCCGAGGCCGCCCGTCGAGTAGTCGCTCGTGAAGCATGCGGCGGTCGTGCCGTCCGCGAGCAGCAGCGTGGCCGGCACGCGCATCGCGATCCGATGCGTGACGCGCACCTGCTTCGTCTCGCGCGCGACGGCGAGCGCGGCGCCGAGCATCGCGAGGTTGTAGACGGTCCAGCCGAGCGTGATCAGGATCGTCGTCGCCTCGTCGCCCTGCTCGGCGACGAGCCGCCACAGCCCGGCCGCGATCGCGAGCGCGTTCAGCGCGAGCAGCACGAGATACGGCTTCGACGTCGACCAGTCGACGTAGCCTTCGTCGATTCGCCCGCCCTTGTCGGTCACGTTGAACTTGCCGTGCTTCGGGCTCAGGAATGCGACGGTCGTCGGCAGCGCGATATACCACGCGAGCACCGATTCGTAGACTTCCGCCCAGAACGAATGGCGAAAGCGCCCCTGCATCCGCGAGTTCGCGACGTTCGCGAGCACGAGATACGGGATCACGTAGCTCGCGAGCGCGAGCGCGGACGCGTTGATGAAGTACAGATGAAAGAACAGATAGGCGAACGGAATCGTCAGGAACACGAGCCGCGGAATGCCGTAGAAGAAATGCAGCATCGCGTTGCCGTAGCAGATCCGTTGCACGAAACCGAGCCCGCGTCCGAGGAACGGATTGTCGATCCGGAAGATCTGCGCCATCCCGCGCGCCCAGCGCGTGCGCTGCTTCACGTGGCCGGCCAGGCTCTCGGTCGCGAGGCCGGCCGCCTGCACGGTCGGCAGATACGCGGACGTGTAGCCGCGGCGATGCAGCTTCAGCGCGGTATGCGCATCCTCGGTCACCGTTTCGACCGCGACGCCGCCCACTTCCTCGAGCGCGCTGCGCTTGAGCACCGCGCACGAGCCGCAGAAGAACGCCGCGTTCCACAGATCGTTGCCCGACTGCACGAGCCCGTAGAACAGGTTGCCCTCGTTCGGTACTTCGCGGAACGTCCCGAGGTTGCGCTCGAACGGATCGGGCGAGAAGAAATGATGCGGCGTCTGCACGAGCGCACACTTCGGATCGCGCAGAAACTCGCCCATCGTCGTCTGCAGGAACGAGCGCGTCGGCACGTGATCGCAGTCGAAGATCGCGATGTACTCGCCGTGCGTCTTCGGCAGCGCGCGATTGATGTTGCCGGCCTTCGCGTGAAGATTGTCGTCGCGCGTCAGGTAGCCGATGCCGGCGTCGCGCGCGAATGCCGCGAACTCCGGGCGGCGGCCGTCGTCGAGCAGATAGACGCGCAGCTTGTCCGTCGGCCAGTCGATGCTTTGCGCGGCGAACACGGTCGGCTTCACGACCGACAGCGGCTCGTTGTAGGTCGGGATGTAGATGTCGACGCTCGGCCACGTGTCGGGATCGGCCGGCAGCGGCACGATCGGCCGGTCGAGCGGCCAGGCCGTCTGCACGAAGCCGAGCAACAGGATCATCCACGTATACGCTTCGGCGCCGTACAGCAGATAGCCGGCGATCGCCTCGGCCGGGCCGCGGAAATCGAGCGTCTGCGTCGTGCGCCACCAGACGTAGCGCACCGCCGCGAGCAGCGCGAGCGACGCGAGCGCGAGCGTCGGCAGATGGCCCGGGACGCGGCGCAGCGCAAGCGCGAGCAGCGCGACGATCGCGAAGAACGCGAACTGCGCGCCCGGCATCAGCGGCGACATCCCGGCGGCCGCCCACAGCAGCGCGCCGGCGAGCAGCAGCAGCGGCGCAAGCCAGCGACGCCGGCCGACGCCGTTCGCGCGCGCATCCAGCCAGCCGCCCCAGCGCGTCCACGGCAGCCGCGCGAGCGCCGCGTCGATGCGCCGCATCAGCGCGCGCGCGGCGACGTAGACGGGCACCACGTAGCTGTCGAACCACGCGAGCGGGTCGCGCGCCGCCGGGCGCTCGACATCGACGGCGCGCGGCGCGCGCACGCAGGCGCGCCACAGCCATTCGCGCGGACTGAGCGGCTGCAGCACGCCCCACTCGCGCGCGAGCCGCAGGAACACGGCGCGCACGCCGCGGCGCACGACGTCCGGGCGGCCGGGCGGCGGCGCATGGAAGAACAGCCGCACGAGCCAGTCGAGCAGCGTGCGCTGCGCGGGCAGCCCGAGCCCGCGTGCGATCCACGCCGTCGTGCCGCGGCGCGCGGCGCGCAATCTTGCGACCAGGGCCGCCTTCATCGCGACGCTCCCGCACGGCCGGCGACGGCCGCCGTCAGCCACGCGTCGACCCAGTTCGCGACGCCGTGCAGGTCGTGCGACGCCTGCGAATACGGCGCGTCGTCGAAGATCCAGCTGCCGCGCGCGAACGCTTCGGGCACCGCGGCATCCGCATGGATGCGCTGTTCGAGCAGCGCGGTCGGGCCCGCCACCGCGCGCAGCATCGCGAGCGCGTCGCGCTGCATGTCGCGCGCGGGGTTCAGGCGGTTCACGACGATCTGCCATGCGCGGCCGCCCGCGCGCAGCGCGTCGAGCCGCGCGGCGAGCGTCGCGCATGCGGCGGGCTCCGGCGGCACGACGACGAGCGTCAGGTCCGCGCAGCGCAGCGCCTGCTCGGCCTGCTGCGACGGCTGGCGCGCGGTATCGATCAGCACGACGCCGTCGGGCGGCAGCGCGATCTCGTCGAGTGCGCGTGCAAGCCAGGCGCGATCGGCCGCGAGCCGCGCGTCGCAGGCGGCGGCGCCCGCCGCGTCGACCGGCCCGTACGGCACGAACAGCACGCCGTCCGCATTGCGCCAGGTGTGCGCATGCCAGGGCTCGGCGCCGCCGAGCAGGCTTTGCGCGAGGCCCGCGTCGGCGAGCGTGTCGAGGCCGAGCAGCGCGCCCATCAGGTTCTGCGGATCGAACTCGACCGCGACGACGGGCCGCCCGCGACGCGCGAGCAGCACGGCGAGCGCGGCCGCGAGCGTCGTGCGGCCGGCGCCGCCTGCCGTCGACGTAATGGCGATCGTCTTCATTGCGTGCCCTCGTCGGCGCGCGCCGCTTCGGGCAGCAGCCGCCCGCGCAGCGCCACCGGCACCAGCGTGCACGGCACCGCATCGCGCCGGCCGAGACCGCGCGGCGCCTGAAAACCGCGGCCGACGCCCAGATGCTGCGCGACGATCCAGACGGGCACCGCGATCGCGATGCCGACGAGAAATCCGATCACGAGTTCGGCGATCATGCGCCCTCCGGCTTGCGCAGCGGCATCGCGCTGCGCGTAGCGCCGCGCGCGTGCGCGGCGGGAAATACGGGATGTGCGGTGTCGGCGGCGACGGTCTGCGCGGCGGCCGCATCGGCGGACGATGCGGGCGACATCGTGCGGGCGGGCGTTGCGTCCTCGTGCCGTGGGCCGGCCGCCTCGACTGCGGCGCCGGCATCGTCTGCATCGTTTGCATCGTTTGCATCGTCTGCATCGTTTGCATCGTCTGCATCGTCTGCAGCGACCGCATCGATCGCACGGGCCGCCTCCGCTCCGCCGTTCGGTTCCGGCGACGCGAACAGGTCGCTGTAGTCGGCCACCGGCGCGCGCCGCTGCTCGGCCTTCAGCGCATGCAGTTCGGCCTCGATGCTGCCTTGCCCGAGACAGAGGACGCGGTCGGACAGCGTATCGACGGGCACGTCGAAGATGCGCGCGAGCGCGTCGTCGGCATCGGTCGGTTCGCACGCGAACAGAAACACGTACAGGTGCGTGGCGTCGACCGTCACGACGTCGCCGGTGCGGCGCGGCCGACAATGCCGCAGCGCGTCGACGTGCGATACCGCGGGCAGCAGCGTCAGCTTCGCGAGCGTATGTGGCAGCGCGAGCACCGCGCCGCGCTCGAGCACGGCGGCAATCCGCGCGCAGAACGTGCCGACCGGCAGATAGCCGAGCACCGGCTCGCCGAGCGCGGCCGCGAGCGCCGCACGATAGTCGGCCGGCACCGGACGCGCGAACAGTTGCCCGCGCAGCGCCTGCACGGCGGCCTGCACGCGCGACAGCGGCACGTCGCGGCCGACCACGCGGTTGGCGCCGACGCTCAGCACGAGTGTTTCGAACTGCTGACGCAGCACCTCGCCGCGCTCGACGACCGCGATCTTCAGCGCGCCGCCGCTGCGTCGGCGTAGCGTATGCACCTGTGCGCACAGCGACTCGAGCTGCGCGTTGGTGCGAAACGCGAGCACGGCCGTCGCGGCCTGCGCCTGCGCGCACGCGGCGACGACGGCCGCATTGTCGTCGACGATCTCCCAGCCGGCCGGCACGTGTGCGACGCCGTCGATCACCGCGCGGCTGACGACGACGCGATCCTCGTCGATCGCGAGCCGCGTGCGGCGCGCCGGTTCGGCCGCGCCCGCATCGACGATCGCCGACAGCCGGCCGTTCGCCGCGAAGCGCAGCGGGCGCACCTCGCCGGCCGCGAGCGTGCCGCCCGCGCGCCAGAATTCGACGAGCCACAGCAGTTCGCCGTGCGTGCGCTGCAACTGCGCGACGCCCGCGCATACGCTGTGCAAACCGCTGCGCGACGTGCGATCGGTGTCGCGCACGAACGGGCGATCGTCGGTACGCGCGTCGTCGGCGGCATCCGGATCGAGCAGCAGCACGAGCGCGATCCGGTGCGCGCGGCACCAGTCCGCGAGTGCGCGCGCTTCGTCCGCGAGCGCGGCCGGATCGTCCCAGCTGAACCAGCGCTGCGCGCCTTCGACGACATACAGCGACCGCGCGCGAAAACCGTAGCGCTTCAGCGCGCGCAGTGCGCCCGCGAGCCGCGCGAACGGCCGCGGCGCGACAGCGCGCGGTGCGTCGCGATGCGCGTCGGCGTCGGCGTCTGCGGCCAGCGCGTTCTGCACGGCGTCGCGCGCCTGCGGCGGCATCGCCAGCACGTTGAGATTGCGCGGCCAGCCGGCCGGCTGCGCGCCGCCCGCGAAGCCGCGCGTCTCCATCTGCGCGGCGACGTGTGCCGGATCGCGCGCGAGCACGACGGTCACGTCGCGCGTGCGCGCATGGCGCGCGCTTTCCCATACGAGCGCGTCGCAGGCGGGCGTCTGCGCGGCCGCGTAGAGCGCATAGAGGCCGCCCGCTTCGAGCTGCGTCCACGTATCGGGCAAGCCGTCGATCGCGAGCCGGCCCGGCGCGCCGGCGCGAGCGCCGGCCGCTCCGCTGCGCCAGAGCGTACGCAGCCGCTCGACGATCGCTGTGCCGAGCGCGGGGCGTGTAGCGTTGAAATCGGTATTCACGCGTTCCCCTAATAGTCCGAGTAGAGCCGCACGGGCGTCGGCGTGACGAGCCAGCTGCGCTCGGCGCGCGCGTCGAACGCATAGCGCAGATAGACGAGCGCCGAACTCGGCGCGTAGTCGTGCGACCGGTCGACATGCAGTTGCGCGCCCACGCTCAGATGCGCGTTCACGCGGTATTCCGCGATGCCGTTCACGCCGTACGAGAACGACACGCCGCGCGTCGAGCTGCCCGTGTAGACGAGGCCGGCCGCCTGCTGCTCGGCGCGCCGGTCCGCGAAGGTCGGATAGAACAGCGAATCCTTCTCGTAGCTGTTCGAGATGCCGGCCGTGACGGTCAGGTCCCACGACAGCGCGTCGCGCCGCCCGGCCCATTCGATCGGCACGCCGAGCGACAGATAGCGCTGCGGACTGTAGTAGCCGCCCTGCCCGTACGCGTAGTACCGCAGGTTCTGCGCGTAGTGCCACGCGTTGCCGACGAGCCCGGTGGCGACCTTCATCGTCGCGCGTTCGTAGACGGGCACCATGAAGCCCGTGCGCAGCGTGACCTCCGCATTGCGCTCGACGTTGCGGCCCGACAGCACGCCGGCGCCGAGTTCGGCGAACAGGTTCGCGCGGCCGACGTCGACCGACGCGCGCAGGTTCACGCCGTCGCGGCGCACGCCGCCCCACACCGCGCCCGTCCACGGGTCGCGCATGCCGGCATACGACAGCACGCTGCTCGTTTCCGGCCGCCGCGACGCGTTCACGCTGACGCTCGCGCGCCCCGCGTCGAACCGGTAGCGCACGCCGCCGACCAGGTAGTGCACCGGAAAGCCGAGCGGCGACGTGCCGAGATCGACGCGCCACGCGTCGGACCGGTAGCCCGCGCCGAGCGCGACGCCCGTCGTCGACTGGTGCAGCGCGCCGGGCGGATGCGCGATCAGCGCGCCAGCCGACGCCGCCGGCGCAAACGGCGGCGGCAGGCCGTTCAGCGCGTTGAGCGCCGCATACGTGCCGAACGTTTTCAGCGTGTAGGCGTCCGGGTTGCTTGTGTCGAGCGTGCCCGCATCGAGATGCACGGTGTCGAGCTGCAGGAACGCGTGGCCGTCGTAGTGCACGGGCACCTGCATATAGATCGGCACCTGCTGCGCGCGATACGCGGAAATGCCTTCGTCGCCGGACTTGTAGGCCGGCAGCCAGCCGATCTCGATCTCCGGATCGCGCCGCTGCTCGAGATCGGCGAACGCGGCCTGCGCGGGCGTCAGCCCGTCGCGGCCTGCGCGTACGCCGCTCGCGCGCTCCTGCGACATCGACAGCCGGTACAGCGACGCCGCGTCGTCGTAGCGGCGCTGCCCCTCGGCGACGCGGCCGGCCGCGACCGTCACGTCCGCGCGCGCCGGATACGCGGCCTGCAGCCGGTCGGTCACCTGCACCGCCGCATCGGAGCGGCCGAGCGCGTTCAGCCGCCGCACGACGGCGAGCCGCGTGTCGACGTCGTCGTCCGGCGTGCGCGCCAGCACCGCTTCGACGCGTGCGAGCGCGGCTGCGCGACGGCCGCTCTCCTCGTCGATCCGCGCGAGCGCGAGCTGCGTGTCGGGATCGTCCGGCAGGCGCGCGACGACTGGCGCGAGCGCGTCGCGCGCGGCATCGTAGCGGCCCTGCGCGCGTTCGACGTCGGCGAGTTCGAGCGCGTAGCGCTTGTCGGCGCGGCCCGCCGCACTGACGCGCGCGAGCAGCGCGCGGGCGCGCGCATCGTCGTGCTGCGCGATCGCATCGTCGGTCTGCCGCAGCACGACGCGCAGCGCCTGATCCTCAAGCCGCGCGGTCTGGGCGGGCGTCAGCGCCGGGTCGCGGCGCAGCGCATCGAGCCACGCGACGAGCGCATCGTCGCGCCGCGCGCTGCCGAGCAGATCGCCGTAGCGCAGCCGCACGTCGGCATCGGCGTCGGCCGGATGCGCGGCGATCCAGTCGTGCAGCGGCGCGAGGCCGCGCTCGGTCTCGCCCGCATCGATCCACTGCGCGCCGATCGTGGCAAGCAGGCCGGGATCGTCCGGTGCCTGCCGTTGCGCACGCTCGAGCGACGCGGCGAACGCCGTGCGGTCGCCGCGCGCGAGCGCGTCGCGTGCATCGGCCAGCGCGCGTTCCGCGTCGAGCTTGCGCGCGAGCGCGCGCATGCCGTCCGAGCGCTGCGCCTCGTCGATGCCGGCGAGCACGGCCTGCGCGCCGTCGACATCGTCGAGCGAATGGCGGTACAGCGCGCTCGCGTAGCGCATCTCGGCCGTATCGCGATACGCGAGCCCTTCGTCCATCACCGTGCGGCCAAGCTGCGGCAGTCCCATGTCGCGATACAGGCGCGCGAGCGCGAAGCGCGTCCAGGCCGCGTCGGGCGCCGCGCGCACGGCCGCTTCGTAGCGTTGCGCGGCCGGCCCGCGTTCGCCGCGCGCCGCGAGCGCGCTCGCCTGGCTGGCCAGCAGGTCCGCGCGCAGGCCGTCGAGCGCGCGCCGATCGTCGCCGCCCGTCACGCGGCCTTGCAGCGCATCGAGCAGCGGCCCGACGCGCTCCGCGCGGCCGGTGTTTTCGTAGAGCGTCGCGGTGTCGCGCACGGCCGCGATGCGCGGCGCAGGCGCGGCCAGCAGTTCGCGCAGCAGCGGTTCCGCGCGCGCCCAGTCGCGCTGGGCCAGCAGCGCATCGGCAAGTTGCAGCTTCGCATCCGCGCTGTCCGGCTGCATCGCGAGCGCGGCGCGCGCCGCACGCTCGGCTTGCGCCGCGCGACCGGCCGACGCCGCCGCGCGGCCCTGCGCGAGCAGCCCCCAGAATTGCGCGGTGCGCGCGAGGCTCTGCCACTTGCCTCGCTGATCGGTCGCGAGCGATGCGGCGCGTGTGAACAGCGCGCGCGCTTCGTCGTGCCGCCCTTCGCGCAGCCGCAGCAGCCCGAGGCCGCCGACCGCGTCCGCATCGTCGGCACGCGCACGCACCGCGCGCGTCAGCAGCGGCTCGGCCGCCGCGAGATCGCCGCGCGCGAGCGCCTGCAAGCCGCGCTGCTGCGCGATGTAGTCGGGATCGCGTTCGAGCCGCCGCCGCGCGTCGCGTTGCCGGTCGAGCTCGGCCGCGCGATCGCGGAACTCGGTATCGTCCGGCACGAGCGCGAGATAGGCATGCAGCGCGTCGAGATAGGCGGAATCGGCGCCGGCCGATTGCAGCACGTGCCGCCACAGCGTCATCGCGTCGGTATGGTCGGCGTCGGTGCGCGTCGCGAGCGACCACGCGATACGGTTGGCTTCGGCGCGCGTGTCGTCGCGCTGGTTCAGCAGCCGCGCGAGCGCGAGCGCCGCATCGGTGTCATGCGGATCGGCCGCGAGCGCGCGACGCAGCGCGGCGATCGCCGGCGCACGGCCGCCCGGCGCGTTCGCGACGATCTGGTAGTACTCGGCGCCGAGCGCACCGGACGGCGCACCGTTCGGAAACAGCGCGACGATCCGTCGGGCCGCTTCGTCGGTCCGGCCGCTACGCGCGAGCAGCCGGATCTGCGCCATCTCGCCGCGGCCGCTCGTCGCGACGCGCAATTCGTCGGCGCCGCGCCGCGTATCGGGCGCGTCGGGTGCGCGCGCCTGCAGCCGGGCGAGCGCGGCCTGCGCGCGTTGCGCGTCGCCGAGCCGCAGCAGCACGCGCATCTGTTCGGCGAGCAACTCGGGATCGTCGGGCGCGATCAGCAGCCCCTTGTTCAGCGCGTCGCGCGCGAGATCGTCGCGATGCTTGACGCCCCACATCCGCGCAGTCGCGAGCAGCCGGCGCGCATCGACCGCGTCGGCCGATGCGGGCGCCGCGCGCGCGGCTTTCGGGCTCGCGGGTCGCGCCGCGGCCGCGGGTGGCGTTGCAGCGGGCGCCGATGCGGCAGGCGCCGATGCGGCAGGCGCCGACGCTCCGATCGACGCCGCGAGCGCCGTGACGCCCGCGACGACGCGAATCAGCGGGCGACGCACGAACGCTCTCCCCAGCGCACGTCGAGCGAGCCGTCCGCGCCGAACCGGTAGCGCCCCTCGCGCCAGCCGAGGCCGAACAGCGTCAGCACGCTCGTGTAATAGCCGGGCGCCGACTCGCGCGCGAGCGCATCGACGCGCGCCGCCTGCGCATCGGCCAGCGCGTGCTGGCCGCGTGCGTCGAGAAACGGCACCGCGGCCGCGGAGAAGCCGCCGTTGCCGTCGTTCGGCCCGGCAACGCCGGTCGTCGTGTCGACTTTCTCGGGCGGCGCGCCATGCGCGGCGATGTAGTCGGCGAATGGTGCGAAGCGCGCGAGCAGCGGCGCGGCGAGCGGATCGGCGCGATCGAGCATGCCGGCCCACAGATAGACGCGAATCGCGTTGTACGCGCTTTCCGCATGCGTCTGCGGATCGGGACCGAAGCCCGCGCCCGCGCGGTACAGCGCCCAGTCCGGTGCAAAGCCCTTCGGTGCGGTATCGAGCAACACGCGGCCGGTGCTGGCGGCAAGCGCGGCCCAGCGGCGATCGTCGGGCAACCGTGCGGCGAGCGCGCGAATCACCTGCGGCGGCGAATAGCTCGGGTTCACGCGCCATCGGTCGCGCGCGAGCGCGAAGCCGGTCGGCCCCGGCAGCAGCGTGAGCCCGAGGCCCGGCACGTTCGCCGTCTCGTCGTCGAGCACGCGTTTGGCGAGCAGCATGCCGCGCGCGGTATAGCTGCGCTCGTGCCAGAGCCGCCCCGCTTCGACGAGCGCGTACGCGATCCACAGATCGGCATCGGACGCCGCGTTCGCGTCGAGCACGCGCCACGTGCCGTCCGGCGCGCGGCCCCACAGCCACGCCGGCAGCCGTGCGCTCAGATCGCCCTGCGCGAGATTGTTCTCGGTCCACGCGAGGATCGAGTCGAACGTGCGCCGGTCGTTCGCGACGAGCGCGAAGAACAATCCATACGCCTGCCCCTCCGATACCGTGCGCGAATCGCCCGAACCGACGTCGATCACGCGTCCGTCGGCCGACACGAACGCGCGCTTGAACGCGTCCCAGCGCGGCCAGTCCGCGCCGCAGCGCGCGTCGCCGGCGTCCGTCGTGCTTGCCGCGCCTGCTCCGCCTGCCGCACCGCCCGCCGTACGCGGCGCCGCTGCCGCGCGCGCGACCGTGCCGCCTGCCGCACACGCCGTCGCGACGGCCAGCACGAACGTCGCGCCGAGCCGGCGCGCCGATGCCGCGCGCCGCGTTCCGATTGCCCGCACCATCCGTTACATCCCCCGTCGACGCGCGGCGATCCGCTGCAGCACGCTGAACGCACCGAGCGCGAGCAGCAGCCCGGCGACCACGCCGACCGCGCCGAGCACGACCGGATGCCGGGCCGCATGCGTCCACACGCGCGCGTACCACGGCACGAAGCCGACGACGTACGGCTCGCCGACGCGCAGGCTGTCGACGGCGCCCGCCCGCACCAGCGCGACGTCGCCCTGCACCTGCGCGACGAGGCCGGGCTTCTCGAACACGTCGAGCAGCTCGCCGAGCCGGCGCGGCTCGGTCGCGGTCAGCGCGACCACGCTGCGGCCGTGGCTGCCCGGCAGCTCGAAACCGGCGAGCGTCGCGAGCGGCCCGCTCTGCTCGATGTGCGCGCCGCCGTCCGGCCGGCCGACGCCGTTGCGCCAGCGCTCGTCGACGGAAAACGCGACGCGCGTCGCGCCCGCGCCGCGCGGACCGCCGATCGCGACCGGCAATGCGGCGCGCCAATGCGCGAGCAACGGCGACGACGATGCGCCGTCGATCACGAGCAGATCCTTGCTGCCGCCGAGCGCGGCGACGTCGGCCGCGCGCGCGACCTGCACGCGCAGCGCCGGGAAGCCGGTCCATTCGCCCATGTGGCCGAGCATCGTCAGATACGCTTCGAGATCCTGCGCGCTCGGGCGGTCCGGCAGCACGACGGCGGTCTGCGACAGGTCCGCGAAACGCGTGAACGGAAAGCCGCTGTTCGCGAAGTACGCGAGGTTCGGCAACTGCGCGTAATGAACGAAATGCGAGAAGTCGATCGTCGAATCGGGATCGATCGCCGCGCGCTGCGGCTCGCTCGCGGTGCTCGAGCACAGGCCCGTCTTCTGCGAGTCGAGCGTGAAGCGCAATTGCAGCTGGTTGCCGCTGCCGACGCGGAACGCCGGGATGTCGACGTCGCTCGTCACGCGCCCGTCCGGCACCGACAGCAGCGGCAGCTGCAGGCGGCCGCGCGCATCTTCGGCGCGCGCAGGCGCGAGCCGGTACGACTTCACGAGCTGGTCGTTGATCTCGACCGCGAGCGTCGAATTGTCCTGCACGGTCGGCGCCGTATAGCGATAGCGCAGCGTGATCGGTACGCCGCTACCGTTCCACGAATGCAGATCGGCGGGCACGCGCAGGTTCAGCCGGATCGCGTCCGGCGCGGTGCCGCGCACTTCGAGCGCACGCGGATCCGACACGAGCTCGCGGAACGCGATCGGCCGGTTGACCGGCAGCCAGCGCGGCGCGTCGTACGGCTTGCGCGGCGCACCCGGATCGACGTGCGCGACCGTCGCCGCCGGTCCCGACAGCGCCGCGCGGCCGAGCACGAGCGTCGCGACCGCATCGTCGACTTCGGCGGCCGTGCGGCCCGTGACAACGAGCAGCTTGCGGCCCGGCGCGGCCGGGTTGTCCGCGACCGCGAGCAGCGGGCCGTTCACCGACGGCAGCGCAAGGCCGGCCGGCAGCGTCGCGGCCGTGCCGATCACGACCGCCTGATCGTCGGACGGCAGCGTCGTCGTGACCGGAAAGCGCGCATGCCGATAGTCGGCCAGCGCGCCGAACCACGAGGCGAGCACGCCCGCGCTGCGCAGCGTCGCCGAATCGGCCGACGCGGGCAGCACGAACGGCAGCCGCACGAGCCCGTTGTCGCGGCGGTCGAAGAACGGCGCGGGCAGCAGCGCGAGATCGTTCGGCAGACGCACCGGCGCCTCGTCGAGAATCAGTTCGCTCGTCGGGCTCACGTCGGCCCACAGCGCGGAATTGGCGGGATCCTCGCAGTGATCGAGCGTGTAATGCGCGATCAGCCGCACGCCGATCTGGTTGAAATCGGAGAAGTAGCGCGGATCGATCGGAATGTCCTGCGTGACCGTGCGGCCGGCCTGCGCGGCATCGAACGGGACGGTCGCGATCACCTCGCCGTTGACCGACACCTTCAGGTGCGACATCGGGAACACGAGCGACGGCGAATACGCATAGGTCAGGCGCAGCCGCGCGCCCGTCACGATACGGTCGAGCCGCACGCCGGCGTTGATCGTGCGCGCGTCGTCGGCGCCGCGCAGCCGCAGCGGGTCGAACGCGCCGAGCGACGCGAACGGCAACCGCACGGTCGTCGCGGGCAGCGCGGCCGACGGCGCGCCGGCCGCTGCGCTTGCAACCGATGACGGCGGCGCAGCCGTCCCGGCCGGTGACGCCGCGCCGGGCGCCGCCGACGCAACGGCCTGCCCGCCAGGCGCCGTCGCGGCGGCCAGCGCAGCTGCATGGAATGTGCCGGCCGCCGCAGCCAGCAGGACGAACCGCGACACGACCGGCGTCATGCGCCGCTCCGTTCGGTCCGGGACGTCCAATCCTCGATCACGCCGGATCCGGCGCGCGCAAAGCGGCTATGCCTGTGCGTGCACATCCCGTCTGCTTCCCCTCATCAATGGCCTTGATTCATTTATCGAAACGGCGCGGCGATTCTTTAGCCGCCGGCTCGTCGTACGGCGCGCGCGTCGCGGCGTCGCGCACCTGTTCGTCACGTTATCTCAAAAGTAGGACAAAACGCTGCCGGATTCCGGACAACGAAGCGAGAAAACGCTCGATTCGGTCAGAAATACCGTATGCGAAGAAAGAATGGCAACGATTGCGCCGCGGTTGCCGATCGGGACGAACATGATGCTGCCGGCGCGGTCGGGCGATGCCCGCCGGGTCGACATGCCGGCGGCGGTCCGTTGCGGACCGTCGTCCGGTGCGCGCTGCCGCGTGGGCGGCGCGTATGCTACCTCAAGCCCGCGTCGTTGCGCGCGGTTTGAGTGCGAAAAAGTGATCTGGATCAAATCGGCGACACGGCGTAAGTTGCGCGGCCGTAATCCGGGGGCCTCATCGTGTCGCCGGGGAGACGGCCGAAGGCTTCGTCGACGGCGAGCCGCTCGCCGCGCATCAGCGCCTCACACCGGATCGGGTACCTCGAGCGCGAGCAGCGCCGAACTGACCGATTTGCCATGCGCATCGAGCGCGAGCGAACGCGTGACGCCCCCGCCCAGCGCATCGCGCAGCACGAAGTTGAACGCCGCGAGCGCCGGCAGCTCGTAGCGCACGACGTCGCCGCGCACGATGCCGGCAAGCCACGCCTTCACCGCGTCCGCGCTCAGATGCGTGCGCAGATGCGCGTAGTGCCGCGGATCGTGGCAGATCACCGACACGTTCAGCGTATTGCCCTTGTCGCCCGTGCGCGCATGCGCGAGCTCCCGCAGTTTCATGATGCCTCCACGAACGAAAACGACGGCGTCACCGCGTCGCGCGGCAGCAGCACCGACTGCACGGCGACCACCTCGCGCGTCGACTTGAACGCGCCGCCGCCGCCTGCCGGCCCGTTCGTGTACAGCGTTTCGACCTCGTTGCCGATCCGCGCCGCCTGTTCCGCCGTGTCGGCGCGGCCCGCGACGCGCACGCGCACTTCGGCCGGCTCGCCGCCCGCACCCGTTCGTACGTCGCCGTACAGCGAATCGACGCCGATCAGATCGAAGCGCAGCTCGCTCGCCGCGACGCCGGTCAGCGCGAGCCGTTCGCGGACGATCTCGAGCGCCAGCCGCGCGCGCTCGAGCGCGCCCGGGCCGCCGTACGAGATCTGCCCTTCGCCGATGAAGCCGTCGACGTACGCGACCGACGCCTTCAGCGTGTCGGGTCGCGCGGCGCCGCGCCCGCCCGTCACGCGCACACGATCGCGCGCCGCTTCGACGATGCTCACCTGCGTGAAGTCCGCGACGACGTCCGGCTGCAGATAGCGCCCCGGATCGTGGATCTCGTACAGCAGCTGCTCCTTGCAGGTCGCCGCGCTCACGCGACCGCCCGCATGCGCGACCTTCGTGATCGTGACCGCGCCGTCGGCATCGACCTCGCCGATCGGAAACCCGAGCCGCGCGAGATTCGGCACGTCCTTGTAGCCGGGATCGACGAAGTAGCCGCCCGTGATCTGCCCCGCGCATTCGAGCAGATGGCCGACGACCGTGGCCTGACCGAGCGTGTCCCAGTCGTCCATGCGCCAGCCGAACGCGTGGATCAGCGGCGCCGCGAACAGCGACGGATCGGCGACGCGCCCCGTCAGCACGACGTCCGCACCCGCGTCGAGCGCCGCGACGATCGGCGCCGCGCCGAGATACGCGTTGGCGGCGACGATCCGCTCGCGATACGCGGCGACCTCGTCGCCCGATTCCTCGAAGCGGAACGCGCCGCGCAGCACGACGTCGAGCACGTCGTCGCCTTCGACCGCGGCGACCTTCAGTTGCGCGAAGCCGAGCGAGCGCGCGATCTGCGCGGTGCGGCGCGCGGCCGCGCGCGGGCTCGCGGCGCCCATGTTCGACACGATCCGCACGCCTCTCGGCACCGCGGCCGGCAGCACCGCGCGCATCCGCGCGTCGAGCAGCGGATCGTAGCCGTGCGCCGGATCGCGGCGCTTCGCCTGCTGCGCGATCGCGATCGTGCGCTCGGCCAGGCATTCGAAGACGAGATAGTCGAGTTGCCCGTGCTCGGCCAGTTCGACCGCGGGCTCGATGCGGTCGCCGGAATAGCCGGCGCCCGCGCCGATGCGCACGCGCCGTTTGTGTGGGATTGCTGTCATCTCTGCACCGTCGTGCGGCAGGTTGGCGATCCGGAGATCGAATCAAAATACGCCGAGCACGACGCATGCGATCGTCATCACGATCGATGCGCCGAACAGCAGCGGAAACGTGAACTTCTGATGCTCGGCCAGTTCGATGCCGCACAGGCCGACGACGAGAAACGTCGCGGGCGTGAGCGGACTGACCGGGAAACCGGTCGTCATCTGGCCGAGCAGCGCGGCCTGCCCGACCCTCACGGCCGGCACGCCGAGCTGGCCGGCGACCTCGGCGATCACCGGCAGCACGCCGAAATAGAACGAGTCGGGATCGAACAGCATGCTGAGCGGCATCGATACGATGCCGAGCACGACCGGAATGTGCGCGGCCATCGAGGCCGGCACGAAGCCGACCGCAGCCTGCGCCATCGCCTTCAGCATCCCGCTGCCCTGCATGATCCCGGTGAACACGCCGGCCGCGAGCAGGATCGCGGCCATCATCAGCGCCGCGCGCGCATGCGCGTCGATCCGCTTGCGCTGCATCGCGACGTCGGGATAGTTGACGGTCAGCGCGATGCAGAGCCCGACCATGAACACGATCGCGGGCGGCACCTTCTCGCCCATCGCGACCATCGTGCCGAGCACGACGAGCGTCAGCACGATGTTGAACCAGAACAGGTGCGGCCGGCGCAGCGCGCGTTCGTCGGCCGTCAGCTCGCGCGTCGGCAGCGCGATCGCCGGGTCGTGCCGCGTCAGGCCGAGCCGCTTCTCCTCGCGCCGTCCGAGCCAGTAGGCGACGCCGAACACGAACACGAGGCCGACCGCCTGTACCGGAATCAGCGGATTGAACAGCGTCGACACGGGCAGATGCAGCGACGCCGATGCGCGGATCATCGGCCCCGTCCACGGCAGGAAATTGATGCCGGCCGCCATCGACACGGCGGCCGCCAGCACGCGGCGGTCGATGCCGAGCCGGTCGTACAACGGCAGCACGGCCGGGATCGTCACGAGAAAGCACACGGCGCCCGAGCCGTCGAGATGGATCAGCAGCGCGAGCAGCGTCGTGCCCGTCACGATCCGCGTCGGCCGCGTGCCGACCGCCCGCAGGATGCGGTCGATGATCGGATCGAGCGTGCCCGCATCGGTGATCGTCCCGAAATAGAGAATCGCGAACACGAACATGCCGACCACGGGCGCGAGGCCCTTCAGCCCGTCGAGCACGAACTTGCTGGTCTGCAGCCCGAACCCGCCGAGCAGCGACGCGACGATCGGCACGACGATCAGCGCGACGAGCGGCGACATGCGGCGGGACAGAATCGCGGCGAGCAGCACGACGATCGTGCCGAGCCCGAGTAACGGCAGCATCGGTTGTCTCCTGTCTTGTCTTTTGTTGGAGACGAGCGTAAGGTCCGCGCAGCGATAGCACAATTGAAATGATTTGATCGCAGCAATCACGACCCGTTATGGATCTGAATCTTCGCGACATTCGCGCGTTCGTCACCGTCGCGCAGGCCGGCAACTTCACGCGCGCGGCCGCGCGGCTGCATCTGTCGCAGCCGGCGCTGACCGTGCAGATCCGGCGGCTCGAGGAAATCGTCGGCGCGCGGCTGTTCGACCGCAACAGCCGCAGCGTCGCGCTGACGCAGACGGGCCGCGAGCTGCTGCCGCTGCTGCAGCGCTCGCTCGACGACATGGAGCGCGTGCTGCGCGATGCGCGCGCGCTCGGCGAAGGCGCGAGCGGCACGGTGCGGCTCGCATGCCTGCCGACTTTCGCGTCGAGCGTGCTGCCCGAATTGATCCAGACGTTTCGCCGCGACGTGCCGCGCGCGGCGTTCGAGATTCGCGACGGCGTCGCGAGCCTCGTGACCGCGCTCGTGCGCAACGAGGAAGCCGATCTCGGCTTCACCGGCGGCGACGCGTTCGATGCGTCGCTCGACGTGCTGTACTCGGGCCACGATCGCCTCGTCGCGATCTGTCCGCGCGATCATCCGCTCGCCCGCAAGCGGCGCGTGACGACCGCCGATCTCGCGCGCGTGCCGCTCGTGCTGACCGCGCGCGGCACGAGCGTGCGCAGCGTCGTCGATGCCGCGCTCGACGCGGCCGGCTGTGTGCCCGAGCTCGCGTGCGAGCCGACCTACATGATGACGGCCGTCGCGATGGTGCGCGGCGGGCTCGGCGTGACGATCCTGCCCGCGACCGCGCGCGAGGTGCGCGCGGAACCGGATCTCGTCGCCAAGCCGATCGACGATCCGGCGTTCGTGCGGCCCGTTGCGCTCGTATGCAAGCGCGGACGCACGCTGCCGCGCGTCGCGCAGGCGTTCGTCGACACGATGCTCGCGCATTGGCGGCGCACCTGAGCCGCGCGTGGCGGGCGATGCGCGCGGCCGGCGCGCCAGCCGGCCTCGCGCGCGCCGCGGGCGATTACGCTGCGTCGGCCTCGCCCGTATCGGCGTTCAGCGCTTCGCCGATCGCATAGAACTTCCCGCCCGCGATGTAGTGCAGGCTGCGCAGTGCGGGATCGGCCGTCTCGAAATACCAGCGGCCGTCGCGAAACACGCGCGTGTCCGACCATGCGCCGACCACCTCGCCGACGAACAGGTCGTACGCCTGCTGGTTGTGCGGCTCCGGAATCAGACGACATGCGAGCCAGCCCGAGCAGCCGGCGACGAACGGCAGATCGTGGCCGTCGACGTCGAACAGCGTGACGCCCGCCTCGCGCAGCTTGTCGGGATGCTCGGCGAGACTGCGGCTGCCGACCGCGTGCGTGAGCTGCAACTGCGCGGCGGTCGGAATCTGGATCGCGAAGCGGCCGCTCGCCTCGACGAGCGCGCGCGTCTTCGTCGCCTTGTCGAGCACGACCGTCAGCTTCGGCGGCTGGAAATCGAGCGCGCACGCCCATGCGGCGGCCATCACATTGTCGACGCCGTCGTGCCGCGCCGAGACGAGCACGGTCGGGCCGTGGTTGAGCAGCCGGTAGGCGTGATTCGGCGCAACCGGGGCGATGTGACTGTCCATACGGGTTCCTTCGAAAACGAGGCGGCAAAGCTGCGCATTCTCGCATCCGGATGCGGGCGGCGCGAGCCAGGCCGGACCGCGGCCGCGCGAGCGGCGGCGGCCCGCCGCCGTAGCCGCGCGTCAGCGCCGCCCGGCCGCCCAGTCGAGCGCCGCATCGAACAGCGCGACACCGACCGGCGAGAGGTTCGCAAACGTGTCGTTGTCGAGAAACAGCATGACGCGGCGCGCGGGCGCGAGCGCTTCGTAGTCCATCGTCGCGCCCTTCTCGTACGCGAAAATCGCGGCCTTGTCGGGCTGCCCGTAGACGGTCGCGATCGTGATCGCGCCGAGCCCCGGCTTGCCCCAGCTCATCGGCGCCTGCCGGCCGTAGACGTTCGTCACGCCGGCCGGCAGCCCCGCCGCGATCGGATGCGGCGCGTTGACGAGCCACAGGTAGCGCTCGTTGCCGGTTTCGCCGAAGTCCGTATCGTGCCGCTTGCCCGTCATCGCGAGATCGTCGAGCACGTCGTTCTCCCAGGTGACGAGCGGCTTGTCGAACGTGCGCCAGCCCGGCTGCACGTGCTTCGACGAGACCGTCGACGAGATCACGACGAGGTCGGCATCGCGCGCGGCGTCGGGCGTGGCCGACTCGTCGAGCATGCGCACCGCGTAGCCGCGCGTTTCCAGATGGCGCGCGATGCGCTCGTCGGTCTTCAGGTTCGGGCCGCGCAGCTGCACGAGCAGCGCAACGCGCGCGACGGCCGGCGGCGCGTCGGCCGCCTGCGCGACGTTCATCGCGGCGGCCTGTAGCGCAAGCAGCGCACCCGCGAGCGCGCGCAGCGCGCGGCGCCGCGCACGATCGACGAGGCGGCGCGGTGTGCGCAGGTTCGTATTCGGTTTCATCGGGATCGACTCCGGCGTGGCGCGCGTGACGATACGCGCGCCGGTTGCATGATCAGAACTGCAGCGTGGTCAGCAGCGACACCTGCCGCGCGTCGCCGATCGCGACGAAGTAGCGGTTCGCGCTCGACGGGTAGTACGTGCGGTTGAACAGGTTCTTCACGTTCAGCTGGAACGACAGCTTCTGCTTGCCGAGCCGCGTGTCGTAGGTCGCGAACGCGTCGGCGAGCACGTACGACGGCAGCGTGAAGCTGTTCGCCGAATCGCCGGGCCGTGCGCCGACATAGCGTGCGGCCGCGCCGATGCGCAGATCGTCGCCGCCCGCGAGCGTGCCCACGTCGTACACGGCCGCGAGCGACGCGGTGTGACGCGCGACGTTCCACAGCCGGTTGCCGGCGTACAGCGGATCCTCGATCGTCTTCGCGTCGATGTACGCGTAGCTCGCGATCACGTTCACGCGTTCGCCGATGCGGCCCGACACGTCGAGCTCGACGCCGCGCGAGCGCGCCTTGCCCGACGTGCGCCAGTCGGTCAGCTTCGTCGCGTCGTTGAACTGCGAGACGAGCACGTTCTTCTTGTCGATGTCGAACAGCGCGAGCGTGCCGCTCAGTCCGCCCGGCAGATCGAGCTTGCCGCCGACTTCCCACGCGGTCGCGCGCTCGGGCGGCGTCGCGCCGTCGATCACGTAGCCGGACGCCAGCGGCGCGATCGACGACGACGGTTTCAGCGACTGCGAATAGCTCGCGTAGAGCGAGAACGTGTCGGTCCACTTGTAGACGATGCCCGCACGCGGCAGCCAGCGCGACCCGCTCAGATCGGTGTTCGCATGAAACGGCCGGCCGCGGCCCGCGATCTGGTTGTACGTGATGTAGCGCACGCCGCCCGAGACGATCCACTTGTCGGTCAGATGGATCGCGTCCTGCATGAACGCCGATGCCGCATGCAGTGTGTCGGTCTGGTCGCTGTCGCTCGCCGACACCGTGCTCGACGGCGGCAGCAGCCCGTACACGGGATCGACGTAGCTGAACGGCGTCTTCACCGCCTGCCGCAGCATGTCCTTGCGATAGATGCGGCGGTATTCGGTGTCGAAGCCGACCTGCACGTCGTGCCGCATCCCCGCGAGCGTCAGCTTGCCGTTCACGTAGCCGATCCCGTAGCTGTCGGTGCTCAGCGAGCCGTGCGTCGCATCGTTGCTGCGCGACAGCGTGCCTTTCACCGGATCGACGCCGGTCGTGCGCAGCTGGTTCGCGTCATAGGTCTCGCGGTTGTAGCTGTAGCCGAGATGCGCGCTCCAGTCCGCGTTGAATTGATGATCGACGCTCAACTGGGCGAGATGCGATTCGCCGTCCATGTTGTTGAACGGTTCGTCGATGCGCCGCCGCGCGGGAATGTCGAGCGGCGCGTTGGTACGCGGATCGAGCGCCGTGCCGCGATCGAACGGCGAGTGGAACTTGCGGTACTCGTACGACACCACGACCTGCGTGTCGCGGCCGTACCACGCGAGCGACGGCGCGACGAAGGTCTGCCGGTATTCGCCGAAATTGCGCCAGTACTGCTCGTTCGACTGGTCGACGATCAGCCGGTACGCAAGCCGCGAATCGCCGATCGGCCCGGTCGAATCGAACGTCGCGCTGCCGCCGTTCTTGCCGTGGCCGAAGGTCGACGCGCCCAGCGAAACCGCGTTGTAGCGCGCGAGCTGCGGCTGCTTGCTGACGACGTTGACGACGCCGCCCGGGTCCATCAGCCCGTACAGCAGCGAGGTCGGCCCCTTCAGCACCTCGACGCTGTCGACGGCGGCGTTGAACGAGCGCCCCTGCACGATCGGCATGCCGTTGTGCATGACCGAGCCGTCGCGGTTGTCGCCGAAGCCGCGCTTCATGATCGTGTCCTGCGTGCCCGCGAGCGTGTTGCCCTGCGTGATGCCGCTGACGTTGCCGAGCGCGTCGTCGAGGTTGCGCGGACGCTGGTCGCGCAGCACCTGCGCCGGCACGACGCTGACGGCCTGCGCGGTATCGAGCACCGGGATATCGGAGCGCAGCACGCCCGCCTCCTTCGGCGGCCGGTAGCTTTGCGCGCGCAGCGCACTGCTGCGCACCGCGATCGTCGGCAGTTCGGCCGCCGTATCGGCCGACGGCGCCGGCACGGCGGCACCGCTCATGCCGTTCGCGCCGTTCGCCCGCATCAACGTATAGCCGCCGCCCGGCTGACGCAGCGCGACGAGGCCGGTGCCCGCGAGCACGCGCGCGAGCGCATCGTCGACGTCGAAGCGGCCGTGCACGCCGCCGCTCGTCAGGCCGGCGGTCAGCTCGGGCGGGAACGCGATCAGCAGGCCGGCGTCGCGGCCGAACCGGTTCAGCGTCGCTTCGAGCGGCCCGGCCGGCACGTCGAATGCGCGGCGCGACGTGCGCGGCGCGGCGGCGGCCGCGTCGGTGTCGGCATCGGCGAGCGCGGGCAACGGCAGCAGCGCGGACAGCAGGACGGCGCCGGCAAGCCGGTGCGCGACGCGGTTCGGCGCGGCGGGCGCGATCGTGCGCCGCGTGTGCCGGGCGGACGCCGGACGGCGCCGCGGCATGAGACGGATGGAAACCATGATCGAGAAGTCGGTAAACGATGGGCCGGTGCGGCTTTCATTTCCCATGTCACGCGACGACCGTGAAATGGCTCACGCCGGCCGAAAATTTTTTGCGCGGTCACGAACGGGCCGGCACGACGGTCGCCCAGTAGCGCGTCACGTAGCGGACGTCGATCGGCAGCGTCGCCTTCAGCGTGTCGAGCACGCGCGCCGGATCGTCGAGCGGAAAGGTGCCCGACACGCGCAGGTCCGCGACGGCCGCATCGCAGCGCAGCGTGCCGCGCCGGTAGCGGTCGAGCTCCGCGACGAGTTCGGCGAGCCGCATCCGCGAAGCGACCAGCATCCCGTCGGTCCACGCGGCGGCATACGGCGCGAGCGGCGCCGGCGCGTCGACCGCGTCGCGCGTGAAGCGCGTGCCGCTGCCGGCCGCAATCGTGCGCGCGTCGGCCGCCGCGTGCGCCGGCTGCACGCGCACCGCGCCTGCGAACACGTCGACGCGCGTCGCGCCGTCGCGTGCGCGCACCGTGAAGCGTGTGCCGAGCGGTTGCACGTCGCCATCGGCCGTCGCGACGACGAGCGCACGCGCGGGCATGCGGTCGTCGTGGCCGCTCGTCACCATGATCGCGCCGCGCAGCAGCTGCAGCCGGCGCGCGCTCGCATCGAAGCGCACGTCGAGCGCGGTGTCGGTGTCGAGCACGACGACCGTGCGATCGGCGAGCGTCACCGTGCGACGTTCGCCCACCGCCGTGCGCAGATCGGCGGTGACGATCGCCCAGCGTCGCGCGGGATCGCCGAACGCGGCGAGTCCGCCCGCGAACAGCAGCACCGCGAGCGCCTTCACGGCCGCACGGCGACGACGCGAACGCGGCGGCGACAGCGCGGCGCGCGCCGCCTGCGCGTCGACGCCGGCCGCGAGCCGGCCCAGACGCTGCTGCATCGCTTCGAGATGACGCCACGCGGCGTCGTGTGCCGGGTCTTCGGCGCGCCAGCGTGCGAGCGCGGCCGCGCTCGCGCGCGTGTCGCCGCCCGCATGCAGGTCGACCCACCACTCGACGGCGCGACGCGCGACCTCCGGCGCGATCGCCGGGCTGCGGGACGCGGCCATCGTCATGCCGCCATCGCGAAGAAGCACTGCGCGCCGGCCTTGACCAGATAGCGCTTGACCGTCGCGAGCGACACGCCGAGCTCGCGCGCGATCTCCGCCTGCGTGAGCCCGTCGAGCTGGGCGAGCAGGAACGCGCGCTTTGCGGCAGCCGGCAGACCGTCGAGGAGACGGTCGATCTCGAGCAGCGTGTCGAGCACGACCGCCCGCTCTTCCGGCGACGGCGCATACACGTTCGCCCGCTGCGCGAGCGCGTCGAGATACGCGCGTTCGAGCTGCTCGCGCCGCCAGTGGTTGTACAGCACGCGTTGCGCGACCGTCGTCAGGAACGCGCGCGGCGCCTCGGCGCCGATCGGCTCGTCGCGCGCGAGCAGACGCATGAACGTGTCGTGCGCGAGATCGGCCGCGCGGTGCGCGCAGCCGAGCTTGCGGCTCAGCCAGCCGCGCAGCCATGCATGATGGCCGGCATACAGCGCGTCGATTTCTCGATGGAGGGACAGCTTGTCAGCAGACATGGCCGGATTCCGGAGGCGGTCGGGAGCGTTTCTGTAAATGAGAATGATTATTATATACAAAACCGACTACCCGACCGTCGCGGGCGGCGCCATGCGTGCGCTGCCGGTGCTGCGCTGGGAGACGCTTATCGAGATAGCGAGCGGAATCAACGTCCCACGTGGGGTGTGACGACCGGCACCGTCGATTACGCATCGCTTTCGGAGAGCGACATGCGCGATGACGACATGCATCCGCAATCGACGCGCGCGCGATGCACGATCGCATCGTCGCGAGAGCCGCACGCCACAATGGTTGCGCGCGCAAATAACATAATCGCGCCCGTTAAAGCGATTCGATTCATTAAAGAATCAATTGACGAATCCACGACAATCGGCCACCCGCTCGGCGCGTAATGAAAATCGCCAAAAATCGTCACGCGCCGCGTAAATTTCGAATATTGATACAGCGGATTCAGCGGCGATTGATACGCGATCGTCAATAATTCAGATCTCTCAATAGACCCTTCCGCAGCACGCATCTGTCTGCTTCAGGCCACAAAAGAGAATTTCATTTTTGTCGTTTGCGCGTGCATCGGTAGTCTCCTGCCATTCCGATTCACGCATACCAATCCACTCGCAGGAGATGAAATGAAACGCACGGCCCTCTCGCTGATTTCGCTTGCGTCGCTCGCGGCCGCGCCGCTTGCGCACGCGCAAACGAGCGTCACGCTGTACGGCGTGATCGATACGTCGATCACCTACGTGAACCACGCGCAAGGCAAGGACAGCGCGTGGCTGCTCGGCAACAGCAGCGCCGGCAACCTCGCGGGCAGCCGCTGGGGGATCAAGGGCGCCGAGGATCTCGGCGGCGGGCTGAAGGCGCTGTTCCAGCTGGAAAACGGCTTCGATCCGAGCAGCGGCCGCCTCGGCCAGGGCAACCGCATGTTCGGCCGCCAGGCGTTCGTCGGGCTGTCCAGCGATCGCTACGGCACGATCACGCTCGGCCGTCAGTACGATCCGCTGATCGATCTCGTCCAGGGCATCACCGCCGACAACTATTTCGGCAGCGTGTTCGCGACGCCCGGCGACGTCGACAACTACGACAACAGCTTCCGCGTCGACAACGCGGTCAAGTACACGTCGCCCGTGCTCGGCGGCCTGCAGTTCTCCGCGATGTACTCGTTCGGCGGCATCGCCGGCAGCACGGGTTCCGCGCAGTCGTATTCGGCGGCCGTGTCGTACAGCAACGGGCCGTTCAGCGTCGCCGGCGGTTACTTTCACGCGAACAACAGCCCCGCGTCGAACGGGCTGCGCGACGGCTGGACGAGTTCGTCGGACGGCACGTTCGACGGCCCGATCAACAGCGGCTACGCGAGCGCGCATTCGATCGGCATCGCGCGCGTCGCCGGTCAGTACGTCGCGGGGCCGTTCACGTTCGGCCTCGGCTACAGCAACGCGCAATACCGCCGCGACGGCAGCTCGGTGTTCGGCTCGAACGAGCACTACAACACCGGGCAGGGCTTCGTGAACTACCAGGCGACGAACGCGCTGCTGGTCGGCGTCGGCTACAGCTACACGCGCTCGGGCGGCGACACGTCGGCGACCTATCACCAGGTGTCGGCCGGCGCCGACTACACGCTCTCGAAGCGCACCGACGTGTATCTGACCGCCGCGTACCAGCACGCGAGCGGCCAGACCGGCGACGGCAGCGGCGGCACGATGGCGGCGCAGGCCTCCATCGGCTCGTACGGCTATGCGGGCACCAGCTCGCAGACGATCGTCAACCTCGGTCTGCGTCACCGCTTCTGAGCGGCGCGGCGCCGCGCCCGCTGCCCCTGTGCGGCGGTGCGCGGCACCGGTCCGGCGATCGATCGACACGGCGGCTTCGGCCGCCGTCGTCGTTTGCGGCGCGCGCACCGCGGGCGGGCCCGGCGCGGGCCGGCACGGCGCGCCGGCCGGAAACGACCACGCGCGAAATGCAAAGGAAGGTTCGACGCGAGCCATGGGTGCGTGCGCTATGGCACACTTCGCGTCTGCGTGATTTCCTTGCATCGGGCGGTCGCTTGCCGCCCCAACCTGCCATGCCGTGTCAGACCGTCCGTTCGATCAGCCGCGCCACGCTGAAATTCGCCGCGACCGCCGCGATGTCGCTCGCGCTGCACGGGCTCGCGCATGCGGACTGCCTCGACGACGCGGCTGCGTTCCAGCACGTGAGCGTCAGCCTGCTGCGCGGCATCGCGCAGGTCGAATCGGGGATGAATCCGAACGCGGTCAACACCAACGCGAACGGCACGATCGACATCGGGCTGATGCAGATCAACAGCTCGTGGCTGCCGACGCTCGCGCGCGAAGGCATCACGCAGCAGAGCCTGTTCGATCCGTGCACGAACGCCTATGTCGGCGCATGGATCCTCTCGCAGAACATCCGCCAGCTCGGCCCCAACTGGAACGCGATCGGCGCGTACAACGCCGCGTCGCCCGACAAGCGCCTCGCGTATGCGCGCAAGGTCTTTGATGCGATCCGCACGATGCCGGATTCTCCGGATACTCCGATGCCCATCCTTCCGCCTTCGTTCACGCCGCCGCAACAGCCGTACAACCCGTTCGCGAGCCTGACCGCACCCGCCCCGGCCGCCGCACGGCCGCGCGCCGCCGCCGCCGCGCCCGCCGCGCCGCCGCCGGCGGGCGGCCCCGCCGGACCGGCCGGCACGTATAACTTCGGCTGGACCGTCACGGGCGCCGACCAGGCGAAACCGACGCAGGTGTTCGACGACGGCGCGCGGATCTACGTACAGTTCAGCGACATGAAGCACGTGCCGGCGATCTTCACCGAAACGTCGTCGGGTCGCGTGCTGATGTCGTGGGAGCTGCAGTTTCCATATGCCGTTCTCACGCGTCCCGCGCAAACGTTGATCTTTCAGCTCGGGCCGTTCGAGGCGCGCGCGCAGCGCGGCGCGACGGGCGCGACTGCCGCCGCCGCCGCGCAGGCGGGCACCGGCGGCACGCCGCGGCCGGCCGCCGCGACGGTCGCCACCGGCCAGGCGCCCGCCCCGGCTTCGAAGCCGGCGGCCGGCGCGACGCCCGCGAAGCGGGCCGCGTCGACCGACGCGCTGTGGTATCTGAATACCGGCTCCCCGTCCGCGCCGGCCGCCAATACCGCAGCGGCCGCAGTGACGACGCCGAGCGCCGTGACCTCGAGCGCGGCGCCGGCGGCCGCGACACCGCAGCAGCCGGCTGCGCCGAGCCCGCGCTCGCGCGCGAGCGCCGACGCGCTCTGGTACATCTCGCAATGATGTGCGCCGCCGGCCGCGTCGCGACGCGGCGATGCGCGCGTCAGCCGCGCCGTACCCCGACGACCTTGCCGTCGCGAATCGCGAGGTCGCGCCGCTCGGGCCGATAATCCATCGTCCCCGGCAAGGACTTGCCGTCGCGTTCGATCACGCGCCACAGGCAGCCCTCGAGCAGCGCGGCCGCGTCGGCTTCGGTCTTGCCGATCAGCGCATCGTCGGGCGCCGCGTCGGCCTTGCAGGCGTGCCCCGCAGCGGGCGGCGAGGCCGGCATCTGTGTCTGCATCGTGTCGGCTCCATTCGCTGCGCATCCCGTGATGGTTGCGCACGCAACTGAAAATGCGATCGTCGTCATCGTTCGCTTCATCGATTTCTCCTTGTCCGATTGGGCTTGCGTGCCGCACGCCGCTTGCCGCGCGCCGCTTGCCGCACGCCGCTTGCCGCTTGCCGCACGCCAAGCCGTCCGCATGTTACCGCACCGGCAATGCGGTCAGCGCACGTCGTCGTCCGTCAGCGTGCCGAGCGGCACGAACATGTAGCCCTTGCCGCGCACGGTGCGGATATAGCGATAGCCGCCGACCGCGTTCTCGATCAGCCCGCGCAGGCGGAACACCAGCACGTCGAGCCCGCGCTCGGACTTCGCCGCCGCGCGCGGGCCGAGCCGCGCGAGGATCTCGCCGCGCGACAGCACGCACATCGGCCGCGACACGAACACGTCGAGCAGCGCGAATTCGCTGTCGCGCAGGCCAAGATCGCGGCCCGCGCGCGTCGCACGCCGGTTCTCGAAATCGACGGCGATGCCGCCGAACGTATAGGGCGGCCGCGTGTCGGGCCGCGGCACCGGCGGCCGTCGTGCGCGATAGCGGCGAAGCGCGCTGCGCACGCGCGCGACCAGTTCCATCGGCTCGAACGGATCGACCAGATAGTCGTCCGCGCCGATCTCGAGCGCGACGACCTTGTCGACGACATCGCGCGACCGGCTCAGCACGAGCACCGGCATGTCGTGGCCGGCGGCACGCAATGCGCCGAGCACCGCATGCGCATCGACGGCCGCGTGCGCGACGCGCAGCACGATCATCGCGGGTGGCGCTTCCGTCACGCGGGCCGCCAGCAACGACACGTCGGCGAGCGTCGACGCGTCGATCTGACAGCCGCGCAGCAGCGCGCCGAGCGCCTCGCCGGTGTGGCCGTCCGGATCGACGATCAGTACCGCACCCATCGCGCCCCTGCGCAGACGAACGCGGCGCGCCGCACCGTCGCTGCGTCAAGCGCAACGGGCTGTCGCATCGCCTGCGTCATCGTGCTTGCGTGCAGCAATCGAGGCTCGCCTCGAAATAGGTCAGGCTGTTGCGGATCGACTGCTCGACGGCGCGCACCTGCTCGGCGCTCGGCGCCTGGCCGAGCAGCGTCGCGACGATGTCGAGCGCTTCCCACGGATGCGTGTCGTCGTACTCCGCATGAAGCCGCAGCCAGCGCATCGCGCGATGGCGCAAAGACGGATCGAACTGCTGCTCGTAGTCCGTCTCGCAGAGCCGCGCGCTCCACTCGCCCGTCACGCCTTCGATCGCGTAATTGGTCGCGGCCATGCTTTCGGCGAGCCCGTCGGCGCTCGCGCTCTTCCAGCACCAGTGGCTCAGCGCGAAGCCGGCCGGCGGCGCATCGCCGCGCAGCAGCCGCTCGACCGCGACGCCGGACGCGTTCGCCCAGTTCACCCAGTGGTCGACGTGGTTCTGCTCGACGCGGATATTGCGGATCAGATAGCGCCGCGCCTTCTCGTCGCCGCGCGAACGCAGCGCGGCCGTCTTCAGCAGGTTCATCGCCATGTACTCGGGAAACTGGCTGACCACGGCCCAGCCCGTGACGAAAAAGGTGCGCAGCTGCGCGCCGCTCAGCGTGCCGCGGCTCATGTCCCCGAACACCGGATGCATGCGCACCCGCTCCTTCAATTCCGCCGTCGCGCCGACCACGTCGCGCAACCAGGCCGGGTAGCTGCCCAGATCCATCAGCTCACCGGTTCTCTCGAACGGCACTTTCATTCCACTTCTCCTTGTTGTACAGGCTCCCCGGCCTGCCATCGCGCGGGACGGCTGAAGTAGTAGCCCTGGCAGTAGTCGACGCCCAGCGAGCGAAGCATCTCGGCCGTCTCCTCGTCCTCGACGTGCTCCGCAACGGTCCGGTACTGCAGCAGGTGCGCGATATCGTTGATCGCGCAGACGATGCCGCGCTTCACGCAATCCGACGTCATGCGCGATACGAGCCCGCCGTCGATCTTCAGATAATCGATCGGCAGCTTGCTCAGATAGGAAAACGACGACATGCCTGCGCCGAAATCGTCGAGCGCGAACCGGCAGCCGAGATCGCGCAGCTCGTGCATGAAACGCGACGCGACTTCGAGATTGCGCACCGCGCTCGTTTCGGTGATCTCGAAACACAGCTGCGACGGATCGACGCCCGACGTCGTCAGCTCGCGCTTCACGAACTCGACGAAGCCTTCGTTCGTGATCGACATCGCGGACAGGTTCACGTTGCATTCGAAGTCGTTGCGCCGTTCGAACTGCGCGAGCCGCCGCACGACGGTGCGCACGACCCAGCGGTCGATCATCGTCATGTGCCCGTAGCGCTCGGCAGCCGGCAGGAATACCGGCGACACGAGCTTGCCGTCGGCGTCGGGGATGCGCAGCAGGATCTCGATGCGCTGCTGCGCGGCGAGCGCCGGCTGGATCGGCACGATCGGCTGCGCATACAGCTGGAATGTGTTCGACTCGAGCGCGGCCTTCACGCGGCGGCTCCACTCCAGGTGATACGCCTGCCGGCTCGCGCTCATGTCGCGCGGCTCGGCGACGTGGACGCGATTGCGGCCGCGATCCTTCGCGACGTAGCAGGCGACGTCCGCGAGCTGCATCGCCTTCTCGACGCTTTCGGGCCGGCAGTCGAGATTCAGCATCCCGATGCTGACGCTCAGCTTGAAGCGCTCGCCGTCCCAGCAGAACGTGTACGCCTCGAGGCTCGCGCGAAGCTGCTCGGCCTTGCCGCCGTCCGGCAGCGGGCCGCCCGTCGCGGTCAGCAGGATCCCGAATTCGTCGCCGCCGAGGCGGCCGAACGCGTCGTCGGCGCCGAGGCAACGCTGGAATACCGCGGTGACTTCGCGCAGCAGCGCATCGCCGGCCGCGTGGCCGCACACGTCGTTGACCTCCTTGAAGCCGTCGAGATCGAGCACGAGCAGCACCGTCGCCGCGCATGCGTTCAGCGCCTCGCCGACGCGCCGCTCGAACGCGGTGCGGTTGATCAGGCCCGTCAGCGCATCGTGCGAGGCCTGCCAGGTCAGCCGCTCGATCAGCTGATACTCGCGCGTCATGTCGCGCAGGATCAGCACGTAGCCGACGCAGCGGCCCGGCGCATTGTCCATCCGCGACAGCGACGCGCGCACGGCGACCGCCGGCGCATCGGCGCGGATCAGGTCGAGATCGCGCGTCAGCGTCGCGTCGCCGCTATTGCTGAGCGACGGCAGCAGGTTGATCGACATGCCGGTCGACGGATCGATCAGCGCCAGCACGTCGTTCACGGGCTTGCCGATGCAGTCGCGCGCCGATGTGCCGAGCAACTGCTCGGCGGCCGGATTGACGGTCTCGATGCCGCTCGTCAGACCGACCGTGACGATCGCGTCGGCAACCGAACGCAGCGCGGCTTCGGCGAGCGCCTGGCTGCGATCGAGCTCGCTCTGGATCGAGCGCTGCTGATGCTGCGCACGACCCGCCCAGCGCACGCCGAGAAAGACGATCAGCAACGATGCGGCGAGGTACGACAGGAACAGCTCAATGACGGCCGAGCGGAATTCCGCGCTCAGCTCGCTGGAAAACCGCTTCGGCAGCGGCTCGATCCGCGAGTTGATCTCCCATACGCGCTGCGCGAGCGCACGCGTGCGCGGCCCGTCGTGCGCCTTCACCGCATCGCGCAGCGCATGCGCGACGGTGCGCAACGCGTCGAGCTGCCGGTCGGCTGCCTGCCAGTACTGCAACGCGGGGTCGAGCCGCGCGAAGCTTGCGAGCACCGGATAGAACCAGACGACCGCGGCCGCATCGAGCGGATTGATGCCGGCCGCGATCATCGCGCCGCGCGCGGTCGCATGATCGGGCGGCACGGCCGTCATCGCCGCGCGCGCGACCGTCAGAAAGCGCAGCGTGCGATCGGTGCTCGCGTACGCGTCGAACAGACGCTCGTCGCCGGTCTCGCCGTAGCGGTTCAACAGGATGATCGCGTCCTTCTGCGCTTTGGACCAGTTGCTTTCGCCGCCGACGTACACGCGCAACGACATGATGATGATCAGGCTGACGGCGACGAAGCCCGCCAGCGCGACCATTACGACCACGATCGGCAGGATGCCGAGCGCGGGGCTCCAGGGCCAGACATGAAACGCACTGCGTTGACGCTGGAGCCTCGAAATGTTTTCCATACCGATTCACTGTTCTTATGCTAATTCGACACTCCCGGCCCGGAGTGTTCGCTGCTTGCGGCGCGGCTGCGCCGGTGACTTCGACTGCTTGCGCTACAGCGTATGCACGCGGCATTCGGCCGGCACGCGCGTCTCGCGATCGAACGCGAAGATGCGCCGCGCCTCGTCGCGAATCACGCGGTGGCAGCCGCACGTCGCGCTCGCGAGCGCCACCGGATCGGTCAGGACGACCGAGCCGCGATGCTGATGGATCAGCCCGAGCTTCTGCAGCGTCTGCGCCGTATCGGTGATCGTTTCGCGCCGCACGCCGAGCATCTGCCCGAGCATCCCGTGCGTGACCGGGATCTCGACGCTGCGCGAGCGGTCGTGCGCGATCAGCAGCCAGCGACCGAGCTGGTGCTGCATCGGATGGTGACGGCTGCAGAACAGCGTCTGCGAGATCTGCGCGAGCACGATCTGCACGCGCATGAAGATCTGCCGCCGGATCAGCGGCGACGCATCGCATGCGTCGGCGAAGCGCCGCGTGTCGAGCCGGTAGGCGAAGCCGCCGCGGTACACGACCACGCGCCGCGGCATCGCGCTGTCGCCGCCGACGACGTCGTCGCAGACCACGCCCTCGCAGCCGATTTCCGCGACGCCGAGCGTCGTCTTGCCGGCCATCGTGTATTGCAGCGACACGGCCGTCGTCACCGGAAAATAGACGGCCGACAGCGTCGAGCCGGCGTCGCACAGGATCTCGCCCGTCTCGACGTGACAAAGCTGCAGATGAGGCGCCAGTGCCGACCGATTCGCCCCATCCAGCGCAGACAAGAAGCGATTGGCATCGAGCGCATACGGCAGCTCGATGACGTTGTTTGTCTGATGTGTCACGGTGCACCTCGTACGATTGTGTTGCTACCCTCGGCCACCGAGCATGTCTTCGCATCGCCTTTGCGGTTTGCTCCCGCTTTTTGTCGCGACATTTTTGCAAAACGGTATCACGCGGGTCCGACGCCCGGAATGCCCCGCTTTCCTTACCTGAAGTAATTTGACAGTTGCGCGGCAGGCGACGCACGGGTGCGCCGGCGCGCGTCGCGCGATCCGTTTCGCGATGGCGCGCAATGCGATCGGATGCGCGGACAACCGACCGGTTTCGGCCGTCAATACCGCGCCGCGAGGAAACGATCGACCGCGATTCGCACGACTGTTTCGTGTCGCGCACGAAAGTGCGTTGAGTGGGATAGCCCGCATTTCCCGTGCGCATCGAACCGGGGACGAACCGCGCGCGGCGCGGTTGCGCTATTGCGCCGCAGCCGCGTCGCGCCCCGCGTCAAGCGCCGCGGCGCGCGTCGCCTCGGCCGGATTCGAGAACGCACGCTGCCGCCATTGCGCGAGCTGTGCATCGCGCGCTTCACGCGGCAGCGGCTGCGCGTCGATCCGGTCGCGCTCCGCCGCATAGTCGCGATAGCGCGCGCGCCATGCATCGTCGTCGTCGCGCAGCCGCTCGACACGCGCGGCCACGTCGGGCCCGAGCGTCGCGGCCGCCTGTGCGCGCAGCGTGTCCGTATCGCCGCGCGCGCGTTCGAGTCGCGCCACCGCGTCGAGCGCGTCGCGTTGCCGCTGTAGCCGCGCGTCGGCATCGCGCAGTGCCGCCGGTCGCAATGCGTCGAGCGCCGCAAGCCCGTCGCGCTTTTGTGCGTCGGTCAGCGCGGGATCGCGCACGATCCGCAAACGTTCGATGCGATCGCGCTGCTGCTGCCATTCCTCGTCGAAGAACGCGGCGCACCAGTCGCCGAGCGTGCGGCTCGCGAGTGCCGCGCGCCGGTCGAGCAGCGCCGCCAGCGCATCGGGATCGTCGCGTCCGTCTCCGACGCCGCCGCGCTCGCGCTGTTGCCCGAGTGCCGCGCGATACGCACGATAGCGCTGCCAGACGTCGAGCGCGTCGTGCTGCGCATCGGTGCCGTCCAGCTGCGCGGCGATCGCGCGTGCGACCTGCGCGTCGAGCGCTGCCGCGTCGAGGTCGTGCTCGGCCAGCAGGAAATAGTCGAAGAAGTCGCGCACTGCGCGCTGCTTCGCAAGACGGCCGCGCGCATCGAGCGGCAGCCGCGGCGCGCGCGAGCCGGCGAGCGACGCCGGCAGCGCAGCGGCGGACGCCGGCACGCTCGCCGTCGCCGCACTCGAGGCCGCCGTCCGCGCGGCCGGCTCGACACTCGCCACGACGAGCGGCGCCGACGCGCGCGTGCCGAACAGATGCCAGACCGCCGCGATCGTCACCGTGCCCACCGCCGCGTACGACGCACAGCGCGCGACCGTTGCCCGTACGCGCATGGCTAGACGCCCTGCAGCTTCAGCCGGTTCGCATGCACGCGCAGCGCGGCGACCGGATCTTCCGCATACGCGCCGCGGATCCCGAACAGCTGATTGATCTCGTCGAAGTGATTCCAGCGGTAGCCGGTCGAGATCACGGTGCCGAACCGCGCGCTGCACGTGGGCGTGAAGCCGTCGTTCGGGCCGCCGCCGCGCATCGCGATCACGGTGCCGGCGGTCAGGAACACGAGCGTCGACGGATCGAGCACGTTCGCCGGATCGACGAGCGGCAGCACGCTCGTATCGACCGCACCCGTCACGATGCCGAGCAGCGACGTCGGCTGATACGCGGTGCCGCTCCACGAGTACAGCAACTGCGTGTTGCCGCCGACCGATTCGACCGGCGCGCCGCCGCGGCAACTGCCGGCCGGCGCGAGGCCCGCACTCGGCAACAGCGCGTTGAAGCGCGTCGCGTAGGGCGTGCTCAGCGCGTTCAGCGCCGCGATCGCGTCCTGGTTCGTGTTGTGCGAGCCGCTCGTCAGCACGCCGAACACGTTCAGCAAGGCGCCGAACACGGGCGTCGACAGCCCGGTCGGATCGAGCTTCAGCGCATCGAGCACGAAATCGGCGAACGGCGAGCCGCGATGCGGCGTCGCGATCGTCGTCACCGACGCGACGCTGTCCGGCGCGACGGCCGCGACGTAGCGCGCGGTGAGCCCGCCCTGGCTGTGCCCGATCAGGTTCACCTTCGTCGCGCCCGTCACCGCGAGTACGCGCTTCACGTACGCGAGCAGTTGTTCGCCGCGCCCGTTCGGCCCGAGATCGCTCTGAAAGCCCGACAGGTCGGCGACGTAGACGGTCGCCCCGTGCCGCTCGAGATCCGACTGGATCGCATACCAGTACGGCACGACGCCGAAGTAGTCGTCGGTGCCGGTCAGACCGTGCACGAGCACGATCGGATAGCGTGTCGCCGCGTAGTCGTCGACGGCCGCCTCGGCCGCCTGCACGCTCGCGTACGGCGCGAGCACGCCCGCCGCGACGAACGCGGCAATCCGCGCGGCCGCCCGCGCGTGCAACAGTCCGCGGCGCAGGGCGTGCGCCGCACGTGAAATGATCGACATCGAATCCTCCGTGACGGGCTGATCAAACATGTTGCGCCGGCGTGCGCGGCCGCGCGTGTGCGGCGACGCGACGCTGCCACGCGACGAACAGCGGCGCGCCGACGATTTCGAGCACCGTGAACGCGACGAACGGCGGCCACGGGAAACCGAGCGCGACGAACGACAGCAGCCGGCCGATGCCGCCGATGAAGATCATCGTCCACAGCGTCGCGAACAGCCGCCCGTTGCGTTCGATCGCCGGAATCGTCGAGAACGCGGCAAGCCCGAGGCCGAGCCATACGCCCGCGTAGAAGCGCAGATTGCCGTCGAGCGTCGCGTCGGTCGGCAACGCGATCCCGAGCGAGGCATACAGCGGATCGCCGATGCCCATCATGCCGAGCACGCCGGTGATCGTCGGGACCAGCGCCAGTACGGCGGTCGCGGCCTGAAGCGCGCGTTTGTTCATGGGTTGCCTCCTTGCTTCATCGATAGAAAATGCCCAGCAGCTGGACGCTCGCCGATTCCGGCATCGCGCCGAAACGGCTCCACGACGGCCCGCTCTGCCGCAGCCATTGCAGTGCGACGTCGAACCGGTCGAAACGCCGTCGCAGCTCGATCCAGTACTGCCGGCCGCCGCCGAGATCGGCCTGCATGAACGCCGCCAGATCGAGACGCCGTACGCCGACGTTGCGCCACGCGGCCATCAGGAACAGCCCGTGGCGCGTCTGCAGTTCCTGCGCGGCGATCGAGCGCCGCACCGCATCGCCCCAGCGGTACGGATCGGCCGCCTGCAGCGTGCGCCACTGCGACGCACGCGCGCCGCCGCCGTTGCGCTGGAATTCCGCGGTCAGCGACAGGTCGATCGGCAATGTCCATGTCGCACCGATCGACGCGCTCGTACGAAAGGCGCGATCGGCGCCGCTGCCGGCCGCGCGCGCGATCAACGAGGGCCGGTAGCCGCCCGCCCACTCGAGATACGCGACCACGGCATTGCCGGCCAGCACACTGAGGTTCTGGCCGAACTGCGGCGACTGACCGCTTTCGCCGTACACGACCCATTGCGGCTGCACGAGCGCGCCGAGCCGCTGGCTCGCGACCAGCATCCAGCGATCGACGCCGTTCGTGCGCTGCAGGTCCGACGACGCGTCCGGATCGCCAGGCGCGCTGCGGCTCGCGAGTCGCGGCGATGCGAGCAGCGCGACCGAACCCGACGCCCAGACGTGCTGCGCACGCAGCGCGACGGTGCCGAGCCGGTTCGTGTGCCGGCTGTCGGGGTCGGGCGGCACGTCGAGGCTCACGGCGCCCGCACGGAAAAAATCGGTCGGGTTGTAGCCGATCGCCGCGCCGAGCCGCTCGTTGATGCGCCCCGCGTCGACGACGAACGCCGGCGTCGCGCGCCAGCTCGCGTACGCCTCCTTCACGAGCGTTTCGTTGCGCGACGACGTGCGCGAGCTGCCGAGCGGATCGAAGCGGTCGAAACGCATCGAGACGTGCGCGCCGAACGAAGGCGTGAGCCACTGCGCGTAGTCGAATTCGATCGACAGCTGATTGCGGCCGCCCTCGCCGCCGTCGCGATAGCGGCTCATCCGCAGCGCATTCTGCACGTCGAATTTCCACGGCTTCGCGACGTCGGCCGTCGCCGACGATGCGGCTGCGGAACGGTCGGCGAGATCGAGTGCGGCGGCATCGGCGTCGTCGACGGCGGCCGTCTGCACGGCCGCGTTGTCGGCTTCGCCCGCCTGCACGGCGCGCCCCGTTGCGAGCAGCAACGCGAGCGCGACCGCCACCGCACGCGGCCGGCTCCGGTTCGTCATTGCGCCTGAAAGCGCGGCAGATAATCGCGCTGCAGCCATGCGTCGGGAATGTCGCGCCACGCGTAGTCCGAAAACCGCATCACGGTGACCCAGTTGCTGTCGAGGCCGTCGATGATCACGGTCTCGGTCGGCCGCTCGACGCCGAGCTGCATCGTGTAGCGCCGGTAGAACGCGGTCTTCAGCAGGCGGCCGCTTTCCGCATAGAACCGCGCCTTCAGCGGCCGCTCGTTCGCCGCGTCGATCCAGATCTCGATGCGCTGATACGTGAGCCCCTCGCCGTGCCCGGTCAGCGCGAGACGGTATGCGCGGCGCGACTGCCGGTCGCCGTCGGCGATGTCCTCGATGCCCTTCAGCTCCGCCGTGTAGTCGTGCGCGAGATTGACGGTCACGACGTCGCCGTTCGCGGCCTGGCCGAGCAGCCGCTGATCGGGCGAGATCCGCACGCTCGCCTGGTTCGCCGGATCGTAGAACCACAGGTCGTTGCCGTTCTTCAGCATCAGCTTGCCGGCGTCGCGCGCCGGCGCGACGAAGCGCACCAGCGTGCGGAACGCGCCGCCCGGCGCGTCGGGCTTCGAATAGATCGACAACGTGTTGCCGTCTACCTGCTTACCGGCACGATATTCGATCAGCGTCGCGGTCAGCACGAACGACTTCGCGGGCGCGCGGATCGCGTCGCTCGCCGCGAGCAGCTTCTGCGGATCGGGCGACGGCTCGGCCTGCACGATGCCGGCCAGCAACGAAAGACTCAAACAGAGGAAACCGAACAGACGGCGCACGAATACTCTCCGATGGATGAAGGGGATCAAAACGGCTTCATACGTGGCGCAGCGCGTCGACGATCGACAGCCGCGCCGCATGACGCGCCGGCAGCCACGCCGACAATCCGGCGACGCACGCGAGCCCCGCGAAGGTCAGCGCGATGGTTCGCCACTCGCCCCACACGCGCACGGTCAGCGCGACCGCATCGATGCGCGCGGGCGGCGTCCATACGAGCCCGCTGCGGTTGATCGCGGCGGCGATCGCAAGCGCGACCAGCACGCCGAGCGTCGCGCCCGCAATGCCGAGCAGCGCGCCCTCGCAGACGAACAGCGTCTGGATGCCGCCGCGCCGCATGCCCATCGCGCGCAGCGTGCCGATTTCGACGGTGCGTTCGATGATCGCGGTGCTCATCGTGTTGCTGATCACGAACAGCACGATCGCGCTGATCAGCACGAACACGAAGCCGAAGATCACCGAGAACATCCGGTTCGTCTGGTCGTAGAACGGATTGAGCGTCGCGAAATCGACGACCTCGAGCGGCTGCCCGCGATAGCCGTCGCGCAGCAGCTGCTCGATGCGCGCGCGTGCGGCCGGCAGGTCGGCCGTCTCGTGCAGCTGGATCTCGATCGCGGTCGCGCGCGGCGCCGCGCCGCCGTAGACGAGCCGCTGCGCGAGCGGCAGCCGCACGGCGAGATACGCATCGTCGAATTCCTTCACGCCCTGCTGCTCGGCTTTCACGACCGAGAAGCGCCCGACGTTCGGCGCACCGCCCGCGCTCGCGGCGAGCACTTCGACGTGCGCACCGTCGCGCTCGGCCGGCCGGCTGCGCGCTTCGTCCTGAGCGAGCGCGAGGACGTCGGCCGGCGCATGCGCGGCGGCGCCGCCGTCGGGGCCGTGCGCGGCGTCGTCGACTGCGGCCGGCCCGGCCGGTGCGTCGCGGCAGTCGCGCACGCGCAGCGCCGCGCAGAGATGCAGCACGCGCGCCACGCCGACGCCGACCACGGCCGCGTCGTCCGGTGCGCCGCGCAGTGCGAACGCGCGCGGCTGCAGCGGAAAGCCGTACGCGTTCCATTGCTGCATGCGGTACTGGTCGTCCGGCAGCGTGCCGAATCCGATCACGGTACGCGACACGCCCGCCTCGAAATTGCCGGCGATCCCGCCGAACTGCAGCGTCGGCGTCACGACCGCGACGAGCGGCGCGAGCTGCCCGTCGCGCCGCAGCGTGTCGATCAACGCCGCGTAGTCGCGAATGCCGTACGCGGCCGGGTCGCCGGTTCCATACAGGAAATAGCCGCGCCGCTGGATCTGCAGATGGCCGCTGCGCTGCACGAAATCGGTCTGCAGCCCGAGCGTGATGTCGCGGCTGAAGCCGCCGAACAGCAGGATCGCGCTCACGCCGACGATCATCGCGAGCAGCGTGGTCAGCGAACGGCGTCGGTTGCGCTGCAGATTGCGCAGCGCGAGCATCAGCGTCGCGGTCATCGGCGCGCCTCCGTGGACGTCGCGCGACCGGCCGCGAGCTCGTAGCCGACGATACGGCCGTCGCGTATCCGCACGACCTCGTCGGCCGCCTGCACGATCTCCGGATCGTGCGACGACACGATGAACGACACGTCGTGCTCGCGCTGGATCGTGCGCATCAGCGCGATGATCGCGCGGCCGGTCGCGCTGTCGAGGTTGGCGGTCGGCTCGTCGGCAAGCACCATCGCGGGCTGCACCGCGAGCGCGCGCGCGATCGCGACGCGCTGACGCTGGCCGCCCGACAGCTGCGTCGGCCGGTGCCGCGCCTTGTCGCCGAGCGCGACCGCATCGAGCAGCGCACGCACGCGCGCCGCGCGGCGCGCAGGCGCCCAGCCGGCCATCAGCAGCGGATATTCGACGTTCTCGTATGCGGACAGCACCGGCAGCAGGTTGAACGTCTGAAACACGTGGCCGATGTGGCGTGCGCGGAAATCCGACAGCGCGTCGTCGGTCAGCGACGCGGTATCGTGGCCCGCGATCGACACGCGCCCGGTGTCGGGGCGGTCGATGCAGCCGATCAGGTTCAGCAGCGTCGTCTTGCCGCTGCCGGACGGACCGGCCAGCACGATGAAGCGGCCCGCGGCAAGCGTCAGCGAGACATCGGCGATGGCGCTCACGCGCACGCTGTCGAGCAGATAGGTCTTCGACACGCGGTCGATCGTCACGAGGTTCACGATGCACCTCCCGGACGGACCGCGTGCGGCTGCGCGCGCGACACCGGTGCGGCAGCCGCAGCGGCCGACAGTGCGCGAATCAGGCGCTTCAGCTGCAGCCGGTACGCGAAGTGTTCGACTTCGATCACGTGACGCGGCGTGCGGTGAAACGCGATCCCGCCGTTCCAGTCGGAACGGTCGCGCCGGATCAGTTCGTCGATGTGCGCGGCACGGTGCGGTGCGACGTCGCGTGCGCGCAGATAGCGTGCGAGCAGTTGCGCCTGATAGTCCATCAACGGCCAGTTGCCGGTCGACGTCTGGAACAGCCCGATGAAGAACAGGTCGCGATGCTGCGCATCGAACATGTTCAGATACAGCTTCGGCTGCGCCTTGTCCCACTGCAGATGCGCCTGATCGATGAACGGGAAGCTCGGCCGGTAGCCGGTCGCGTAGACGATCACGTCGACCGCCTCCTCGCTGCCGTCGACGAACGCGACGCGCTCGCCCTGCAGCGCGCGCACGTCGGGCCGCGCGACGAGATCGCCATGGCCGAGGTGGTAGAACAGCGTCGAGTTGATGATGAAGTGCGACTCGAACAGCTTGTGGTCCGGCTTGCGCAATCCGTAGTCCTCCGGCTGCCCGGCCGTCGTGAGCCGCAGCAGCCGCTCGCCGAAGAAGCGGCGCGCCCAGAGCGGCATGCGCAGCCGCAGCGGCCATTCGGCCCATTCGTCGGCCGGCATCCCGAACAGGAATTTCGGCCAGTAGAAATAGCCGCGCCGCGTGCTGTGAAAGACCGCCGCCGCGTGATGCGACGCTTCGACCGCGATGTCGCAGCCCGAATTGCCGGCGCCGATCACGAGCACGCGCTTGCCGGTGAAAATGTCCGGCGTCCGGTATTGCGACGAGTGCAGCTGCAGCCCGTCGAAGCGGCCCGGATAGTCGGGCAGCTGCGGATGCGACAGATGTCCGTTGCAGACGATCACGCCGCGATAGCGCCGCACCTCGCCGCGATCGAGTTCGACACGCCATTGCGTGCTGCCGGGCACCGGCGCGATCTCGAGCACCGAGCGGCCGAACTCGATCCGGTCGTACACGCCGAAGTGCCGCGCATACGCGCGCAGATACGCGAGCGCCTGATCGCCGCGTGCGTAGGTCGGATAGTCGTCCGGCATCGGGAAGTCCGGGTACTCCGAAAACCGCTTCGAGCTGATCATGTGGATCGACCGATACACGGCGCCGCTCGGGCGCCCGTAATACCAGTTGCCGCCGACGTCGTCCTCGCGCTCGATGACGTCGACGCCGATTCCGAGCGCCGCGAGATTCTTCGCGGCCGCAATCCCGGCCGCACCGGCGCCGATCACGCAGTACCGCTTGCCATGGTCGCGTTCCGTCATCGTCCATCTCCCCCGTTCGTGTCGAATGCGGCCACCGGTTCGGCCGCCGGCGCGCCCGCTGGCGCGTCGCCGACGAGCGCGGTGTCGCGCAGTTCCGCGATGCGCGCGCCGGCGCGATCCGCGATCGCGAAGCGCTCGCCCGAATAGCGGACGATCAGCTCCGCGTCGTCCGCGCACGGCGCGCCGACGTCGATGCGGCCGATCCGCCACGTATGCGGCAGCCCGCGCGCCGCCGGCCAGGCGCCGAACAGCGCGCGCAGTATGTTTTCCAGATGATTGACCGGCAGCCACAGCGCCGCGCCGGGCGCACCGGCCGCGGGATCGAGCGTCTGCCACAGCGCGTCGGGCTCGGCCGCGCGCACCTGCCCGAGCAGGCCATGCCAGCGCGCGGCCGGCAGCAAATCGCCGCGCCAGGCGACCGGCGCGCACGGCGCGGCCGGCGCGTCGCAGTCGTCCGGCGGCAGCACGACGGTCGTGCGTGCCGGCGTGCCGCGCCGGTAGACGAAGGTGGCCTCGAGCACCGTGCGGCCGCCGACGGTCGTGCAGCGCGCGTGCACGCGCCAGCCGTCGTCCGCGGCACCGCCGGCGACGTCGGTATCGACGTGCACGTCGCCGGATCCGTCGAGCGTGTCGGACAGCGCGTCCAGCCGGATCGTCACGTCGTCGATCCGGTGCAGCGCGACGGGTTCGCCGTCGGGCGTCGCGACCCAGTCGGCCGCGACGCGCGCATGCTCGAGCAGCAGCGAGGCCGGCGCGGCCGGGCGGCCGTCGTAGCGGAACGCGCGCGCGTACGGCGCGCCGACCGTCCGATAGTGCGTCGAGAAGCGCGCGAACGGCCGGAAGCGCCGCGGCTCGCCCGCATGAAGCGCGCGCGTCGCGAGCTCGTGCAGGTTCGGCAGGCCGTCGACCGGCCCGAATCCGCGCAGCTGCACCGGCGTCACCGCGCGGCCGACCGCGCCCATGTACATCGCTTCCCCGCTGCGGCCATCCGCGAGTTCCTCGAGCCAGTAGCGCACGCCGTCGTCGATGCGCATCGGGCTCACGTAGCGCCGCGTGACCGCGAGATGCGTGATCATCCCGACGCCGTCCCAGGTCGGCCATACGAGCGTCTTCACGACGCGGCCGTGCGCATCGTGCCGCGCCCACAGACCGAGCCGCGCGAGCGCCTCGTTGGCGGCCGCGTAGTCGGCCTCGCCCGTCATTCCGCCCCAGCGGCCCGTCAGCGAGCCGACGTTGAAAAAGCCCATCACGTGCGCGCGATCGCGCACGGCCGCATACAGGTTCATGAAGCCGCGCACCTTCACGCGCACGGTGCCGAGAAATTCGTCCGCCTGCTTGGCCGGCAGCCGTACCGGCTGATCGATGCCCGCGTTATGGACCACCGCGCGCAGCCGCGCGCCGAGCGAATCGCAGAGCGCGCGCACGGCCGTCGCATCCGTCACGTCGCAGACGCGGTACTGCAGCGGCACGCCGAGCGCGGCGGCCGCTGTCAGCGACGCACGCATGTCGCGGCGCCGTTCGAGCTGCCGCAGCCGCTGCCGGATCATCTTCGGCGTATCGCTGCGCGTCGCCTGCCGCAGTTGCTCGAACCCGTAGCGCCGGAACCCCGCCTCGTCGAGCGCGAGCCACGGCTCGTCGCCGACCGGCAGCGGCTCGCGGCCCGTCACGACGACCGTGCAGCCGCACCGCTTCGCGAGCGCGCAGGCGGCCAGCAAACCGATCCCGCGCGCGCCGCCGGAGAACAGCACGATGTCGCCCGGCCCCCAGCCGGGCGCCGCATCGGCCGGCAGCGGATCGTGCGCGGCCGTCAGCGTGTAGCGGCGGCCGCCCTGATGACCGATTTCGAATCGGCCGCCGCGATACAGCTCGCGCGCGATCAGCGCATGCACACGCCCGGTTTCGTCCGGCGCGATGTCGAGCACGCGCACGTTGCAGTTCGGCAGCTCCTGCGGCAGCGTTTTCGCGAGCCCCGCCCACAAACCGCCGAGCGGCTGCACGGGCGGCGCGTCGCCGTAGCCCATGCGGCCGTCCATCCATGTGACCGCGAGGTAGAACAGCCGCGACGTCGATTCCTCGCGCGACCAGTCGTCGTAGCACGCGTGCAGTAGCGCGATCGTGCGTCGCAGCGGTGCGTCCCACGCATCGTGCGCGTCGAGCGCAAACGCGGCTTCGATGCCGAGATCGACGATCGCGTCGAACGGGCCGTGCTGCAGGGCGAACGCCTGCGCGGCGGCGGCCGCGTCCGCGCCGTCGGGCGGGGCGAACACGGCGGGCTTCGTGCAAGCGCGCGTGAGCGCCGACACGACGCGCTCGACCGTCGACGCGCGGCCGTTCACGATCGCGACACGCTTGCCGCTCAATTCGGCGGCCGGCATCTCGGGCAGCGGGTCGGCTTCGATCGCGCGCCACGTGAAGCGGCGCGTGGGCGGCGCGTCGTCGGGCGGCGCAGAACGATGCTCGGTGCTCGCGCCGGTCACGCGCCGCAGATGCGCGAGCAGGTCGTCGGGCAGCACGGGGCCGGCGGCCGGCGATGCGGGAGGCGATGCGACGAGCGACGCGACGGGCGATGCGTCGGACGCGGCATGCGGCGTTTGCGTCGTGTGCGGCTGCATGACCGCACGGCCATCGTCTGCCCCGCCCTGCGGCTGCATGTCGCGCGCGAGCGGCACAGCGTCCGGCGCACGCGCGCCGCCGAACGGGCACGCGTCGGCACGTGCGTCCGCCCGCGGCGTGCGGGCGGACTGCGCGGCATGCGTTCGCGCGCGCGGCTTCGCGATCATCCGGATGCCGTCGCGCGGACGCAGCGAGATCGTCGCGCCCGTGTCGAGCGACTGCCCCGGCACGGCGCTCAAATCGACGTGCTGCGCGACGACCGCGATCAGCACGCGCATCTGCAGCAACGCGGTCTGGTAGCCGATGCATTTGCGCATCCCGCCGCCGAACGGGAAATACGCATACTTGTGCCGCGCGGGCGCGTGCGACGCGAAACGCTCGGGATCGAACGCATCGGGATGGCTCCACAGCGCCGGATGCCGATGCGTGACGTACGGCGACAGGAACACCGACGAGCCGGCCGGCACGTGATAGCCGCCGATTTCGTCGTCGTCGACGAGGTCGCGCGTGAAGCCCCAGATCGGCGGATAGACACGCAGGATCTCGTCGACAGTCTGCAGCAGATACGGCAGCCGCTCGAGATCGTCCGGCGCCGGCGCGCGGCCGCCGAGCACCGCGTCGAGTTCGTCGCGCAGGCGCCGCAGCACGTCCGGATGCTGCGCGAGCGCATACAGGCCCCACGCCATCCCGCTGCCCGTCGTTTCGTGACCGGCCAGCAACACCGTCATCACCTCGTCGTGCACTTCCCGCTCGGTCAGCGGCGCGCCCGTCTCGGCGTCGCGCGCGGCGAGCAGCAGCGAGATCACGTCGCTCGGCGCGCAGCGGCCCGCGCGATGCCCGGCGACGATCGCGTCGACGATCGTGTCGATCGCCCGCCGCGCATGGGCGATGCGCCGGTTGAACGGCGTCGGCATCCAGCGCGGCACGAAGTCGTTCAGGTTGCCCTGCGGCATCATCGCTTCGATGCCGAACCGCACCGCGGGGCCGACTTCGTCCGCATGCCGCGAGAGGTCTGCGTTGAACAGCATCAGCCCGAGCATGCGCAGGCTCACGTGCATCATCGCCTCGACGACGTCGAACGGTGCGTCGGCGTCCGGCCGCGCAAACCACTGCTCGACGAGCGCGAGCGCCGCGTCGCCGACCGCGGCCGCATGCGCGTCGACCTGCTTGCGATGAAAAAGCGGCTGCACGACGCGCCGATGGCGCCGCCAGAACTCGCCGTCGGTCGTCAGCAGCCCGTCGCCGAAGAACATCCGGAAGTTGTCGTAGAAGCGGCCGCGCACGTAGTTGCGATGGTTGTCCTGCAGCACGTGCTGCACGCCGTCCGGATGCGCGAGCGCGTGCGTGACGAACGGCCCGAGCCGGTTGCGCACGACGTCGCCGTACTGCTGCTGCAGCTTCAGCAGCATCGTGACCGGATTGCGCTTGTACGCGGCGAGGTTGCCCATCACGAGGCTGCCGCGCGGGCCGGGAGCGATCGCTTTCCTGCTCATGCGGACACCTGCCCGTCCGGCGCGTGTGCGGCACGTCGTTCGGACGCGCCTTCGGCGAGCCGTTCGGCGCGCCGTTCCTCGACCTCGGTGCGCGACGCAAAGGCACCGGTCGTCCGGTTCACGTAGCCGATGACGATTCCCGTCACGTCGCGCATCTGCATCAGCAGCCGGCCGTCCGGCCGCACCGCGACGAAGCGGTTGCCGCGGCTCGCGGGCCCTTCGAGCGCAAACGTACGCGGCGTCACGTGCAGCGCGATGTCACCGTGACGGCGCGCGAGTTCGACGTCGTTGCCGTCCTCGTACAGATCGATGCGCGCGATCGACATCGGCGCCGCGAGCGGAATGTAGTCGCCGCCGACGACGTCGAGCGCGGCGACGCGCGCGAGCCCGTCGAGCAGGATGCTCGGCACGACGAAGCGCGCGAACACCGGATCGTCGTCGCGCACGTTCAGCCGCAGCCGCGCATGCTTGCCCGCATCGCTCATCCCCGTGTCGGCGGTCGACACGAACATTCCGGTCAGCCGCACGGGCGCCGCGTCGAAGTGATACGGGTCGGGTATCGGCACGAAGCGGCCGGCCGCAGGCGCGTCCCACACCGGCGCGGGCGCGTAGCGCTCGGCAAGGCGCACCGTGATCTCGAAATGCGGCTTGTCGCGCACGAGGATCCGGCCGCCCGGCGCCGTGACGTCGCCCGAAATGCGCACGCGCACGAGCAGCGCGTCGCCGTCGCGGCCGATGCGCCGCGCGTGGATGCGCTTCACGCTCGGCCGCTTCGCGTCGTACACGCGCAGGAAATGCAGGAATGCGGCGTCCGCGAAACCGACGACCTTCAGCCCCGGCGCGAGCTGCAACGCGGCTTCGGCCGCGAGCTCCGGCACGAACGTGCCGGGCAGCGTCGGAAAGCCGTTCACGACGTGATGCAGCAGATAGGCGTCGCGTTCGAGATCGAACACGCGCTCGAACGTCACGCCGTCGTCGCTACGCGCGAGCTCGGCGCCCAGATAGAAGCGCGCGTCGGTCGCCGTACGCATGTGCGGCGTGCCTGCCTCGGCCGGCTCGAGCGCGGCGGCCGGTTCGGCCTGCGCGGAAGCCGGCGCATCGAAGTAGCCGGGCAGATGCGCCTCGATCGCGCGCCGTTCCGCGTCGCCGAGATGCACGGACATCGCCGCGCGTTCGCCGAGCGCAAGTTCGCGCAGGAAGTGATGGCGCCCCTCGTCGGTGCGCATGCTCGTAAACAGCCCGCTCTTCTCGAGAAACGCGCGCGTGACCGGATTCGCGCCGAGCCCGACCGAGCGCCACAGCGTCCAGCCGATCGTGCATTCGTCGTCGCCGAGCGCGGCGCGGCGATACGCGGCCTGCGTGTTCAGGAAGTCGTTCGCCGACGCATAGTCGGTCTCGCCCGCCTGACCGGTCAGCCCGATGAACGAGCCGAAGTTGCACCACAGCCGCGGCTGGCGCGCGCCGAAGGCCGCGCGCAGGTTCCAGTAGCCGCGCACCTTGATGTCGCGCACCGCGACGAAATCGTCGAACGACTTCACGCGTACCGATGCGGAACGGTTGAGCCCGGCCGCGTTCACGAGCAGGTCCACGCGCCCTTCGCGCGCGAGGATCGCGTCGATCGCCGCGCGCGTGCCGTCGGCGTCGAGCACGTCGGCGCGCACGTACGTCACGCGCTGCGCGCCGCAGAACGCCTTCATCGCGTCGAGGTTGCGGCACGCGGCGCGCGTCTGCGCTTCGCGTTCGAACGCGCGGATGATGTCGGCCAGCGGCCGCTCCGGATACTGCGCCTTCTGCGCGCGGATGTAGTCGGCGCGGCACTTCGCGAAGGCGTCGTCGTCGAGCGCGGCGAGCGTCGCGTCGCCTGCGTCGGCGTCGCTGCTGCCGATCAGGTACAGCGTCGGGCGCACGTGTTCGGCGAGCGCCTTCATCAGCTCGGCCGTGATCCCGCGTGCGCCGCCGACGGCGACGACGACCGCGTCGGCGCCGAGCGCGAAGCGTGCGTCCGCGCGCAACGTCCCCGGATCGCGCGTCACGCGCGGCGTGCGGCGACGGCCCGCGCCGAGCGCGATGACCGGCAGCCATTGATGCGCGGCAGTCTCGCGTTCGGCCTGGCGCACCGCGCGGTCGAGCGTGCACGCATCGGTCAGCACCGCGAGCGAGCGCGCGGCCGGCACCTCGATCGCGAGCGCCTTCGCGAGCCCCGTGAAGAGCCCGGCGTCCGGATGCGGCACGTCGCCTGCGAGCGCATCGAGCAGCAGCGCGATGAACGTGCCGCCGCGCTCGAGCGCACCGTAGCAGCGCTTCAGCGCGACGAACGCGAGATCGTGCAGCGCGAGCCGCTCGGGCGCCGCGCCGGCCGCACCGGACGCGAGCGTGCCGCCGTCGAGCGTCGTCAGCACGCGCACGTGGCCGATGTCCTCGGGCAGCCAGTCGAGCGACGCGGCGTCGACGCGTTCGACCCAGCGCCAGCCGGGCTTCGGCGTCGCGATCGGCCGCGTCGACAGCACCACGCAGCCCGCGTGCAGGCCCGCATGCGCGGCCAGCGTGTCCGGCATGTCGGTGACGATCACGCAGCGCGGCGCGAAGAACGGCGTCGCCGGTCCGACGGCGCGATACGGCGCGTCGGCCCAGTCGATCCGGTAGCGCGCGACGCGCAGCGGCTCGCCGTCGGCCGCGCGCGCCGTGTCGCGCAACGCGGGCGGCAGCGGCGCACCGGCGCGCGCCTCGGCGTTCGATGCGAATTCGGCCGGCGCGGCCCGTGTCGCAATCGCGCGCGCCGGTTCGGTGAACGCGGCGGCCGGCTCGGTGGCAGGCACGCGCGCCGGCGCGCCGGCCGACCGCATATCGTCGCCTGCGTCACCTACATCGCCTGCATCGTCACGTGCTTCGGGCTGCGGCTGCGCGCAAGCGATACGCAATGCATGACGCGGACGATCGCCGCCGCCGTCGCGCGCGAGCGTCACGGCCGGCGTGCGCGCGACCAGCGCGCGGAGCACGTCGAGCGCCGCATCCGCGCCCGCATACGTGACAGCCCGGCCGGCCGCATCGCGCGGCACGACGGGCTCGGCCGCGTCGCGCACGTCGCCGCCGCCGACCACCGCGAGCACCGGCAGGCCGGCCTCGCGTGCGCGGCGCACGGTCGTCACCGCGAACAGCGCAACGCCTTCGGCGAGCGGCAGGTCGAACGCCGGCTGCACTTCGTCGGCCGAATTGCCGTTGATGCCGCCGACGATCGCCATCTCGAGTTCGCCGCTGCACAGGAAGCGTGCGGCGACCTCGAACGCGGCGAGCGTCGATGCGTGCCCGGCGTCGACGGTCATGTTCATCCCGTGCAGGTCGTAATAGTTCGCGACGCGCGCCGGAATCACGTTCGGCATCATGCCCGAAAACGAATTCTCGGTCGTCGGCGCGACGAGCTGCTTCGTCGCGTCGGCGAAGCGCGCGAGCAGCGCGTCGGTGGCCGCGCGCTCGTGCAGCAGCGTCGCGTCGCGCACGGCAGCCGCGATGTCGTCGAGATAGCAGCGGCTCGCGTAGAGCGCCGCATTGCGCGTCGGGCCCATATGGCCCATGACGAGCCCGATCGTGTCCGCATGGTCGCGCCAGAATGCGCCGAGCCGTTCGCGCAGGTCGTGGGCGGCATCGAGCGCCATCAGCTGGCAACGGTCGAGCGCACGCAACACCGCGGGCGGCATCTTCACGCGCTCGAAGCTCGGCAGCGGATAGCGCGCGCCGAAACTCGCGTCCGGCGCGCGACCTTCGCCGCGCAGCCACGCCGCGACGGCCGCCTCGCCGTCGAGCGCCGGAAACTTCGCCGACCAGCCGACGATCGCGAGCGGCTCGCGCCGGAACCGCCCGCTCGCGCGTCCGGGCGGCAGATCGTCGCGGTACTCGGACACGATCAGATGGCCGTTCGTGCCGCCGAAGCCGAAGCCAGACACGGCCGCGACGCGCGGCGCATTGGCGCGCGCGGGCCACGGCACCGGCGCGGTCGGAATCCGCAGGTTCGTATTGGCGATGTCGAACGCGTCGGGCGGCTCGCTGAAGCGATGCTGCGGCGGAATCGTCCGATGGCGCAGCCCGAGCAGCACCTGGATCACCGATACGACGCCGGCCGCCCAGCCGGTATGACCGACGAGCGACTTGTTCGACGTGAGCTGCACCGGACGATCGCGCCGGATCGTGTCGCGCAGGCTCTGGAATTCGGCGAGATCGCCGGCCGGCGTACCGGTCGCATGCGCGACGATCCAGTCGACGTCGGCCGGCGCGGTCGCGGCCTGCGTATAGGCGCGCTCGATCGCGATGCGCTGGCCGGCCGGATTGGGCGCGTAGATCGCCTTGCCTTTGCCGTCCGACGACGAACCGAACGACTTCAGCACGCCGAGAATGCGGTCGCCGTCCGCCCGCGCGCGCGCGAAGCGCTTCAGGATCACGACGCCCGCGCCGTCCGCGAACAGCACGCCGTCGCAGTCGCGATCGAGCGGGCGCACCTCGCCGCTGCGCGACAGCCCGTGCAGCTTCGAGAACAGGATCGAGCCGCGCGGCGCGAGCGCGAACGCGCCGCCGCACGCGACCACGTCCTGCTTGCCGAGCAGCAGCGCCTTGATCCCGAGGTCGATCGAATAGAGCGACGACGAGCACGCGGTATCGACCATCATCGTTTCGGTCTCGGCCGGCAGAATCCCCTTCATCGCGTTCAGCCCGACGCGATGCGGGAAGTACGACGCGAGATCGCCGGCGCCGCGCGCATAGCGCGCGCTCAGCACCGCATCGATCGCGGCAATGCGGCGCGCGCGTTCGTCCGCGTCGATGCCGGCTTCGACGAGCACCGCATCGAGCCGCGCGCGCGCGGCGGCGAGCACCATCCCTTCTTCCAGATGCTGGTTGCCGTCGGCCGTGTAGCCGACGAGAAACGCGACGCGGTCGCTGTCGCGCAGCGTCACGCCCTCGAGCGACTGACGCAGCGCATGGCGCAGCCACAGCGTCGTCAGTTCGGTCGGCGCGGTGCCGGCGTCGAGTTCCGCACGCAGCGACGCGCACGGTTCGAAATGCTCGATGAAGACCGATCGCGACTGATAGCTCTTGTCCTCCGCCGACGGATCGGGCGAATGGAACGAGCGGTAATCCCAGCGGTCCGGCGGCACGTCGCCGAACAGCTCGGGGCCGTCGAGCGACGCGCGCCAGAACGCATCCGGATCGCTCGCGCCCGGCAGCGCGACGCCCATGCCGACGACGGCGATGTCGTCCGTGTCGGGCATGTCGTGCGTGTCGTCGGCGCGCGGCGACGGCCGCGAGGACGCAGGCGCGCTCGACGCCGCTGCCGCCGCCGACGCTGCATGCGCGCGCGCAGCCGACGGATCGGCCTCGCGCGCCGCCTGCGCGTCGTTCGCGGCGGGCGGCGCATCGGCGCCGTCGGCCGCGTGCCGCGGCGCGGCGTCCACCGCCCACGCGGCGCGCGGCGATAGCGCCTCGCTGCACAGCGACAGCCCGCCGTCGGCGACGACGACCTGGCCCGTCACCCAGCGCGCGGCATCGGACGCGAGAAACAGCACGACGTCGGCGAGATCGTCGGCGGTCGCGAGCCGTTTCAGCGGCGTCGCCGCGATGCTCGAGCGCTTCGTGTTGTCCGGATCGGGAAACTGCGCGGCGACGTCGCCGTCGATCAGCGTCGACGATGCGGCATTCACGCGAATGTTGCGCGGCGCATATTCGACGGCGAGATAGCGCGTCAACGATTCGAGCGCGGCCTTCGCGGTGCCGACCACCAGATAGTTCGCCGGCACGAGCGTCGCGCCGACCGACGACACGTTGACGATCGCGCCGCCGCCCGAGCGCTCGATCAGCGCGGCCGCGCGGCGTGCGCACCAGAACGCGCCCTTCAGGTTCGTGTCGAGCGCGCGATCGAAATGCTCGGCGCCGATCGCGTCGACGCCGAGCAGCGCACCCGACGCCGCGTTGTTGACGAGCACGTCGAGCCGCCCGTAGCGCCGCTCGATCTCGTCGAACATCCGGTCGACCTGCGCCTGCTGCGCGACCGACGCGCGGATCACGTCGACGGTCGCACCGAGCGCGCGCAGCTCGGCGGCCGTCTGCTTCGACGCGTCCAGCGAGTGAAAGAAATTCAGAATCACGTGTGCGCCCTGCTCGGCGAACCGCCTGCAGATCGCCTTGCCCACGTTCTTGGCGCCGCCCGTCACGAGAACGAGCTTGCCGCGCATGCTGGCATTCGACATGGAGCCTGCCTCATCGAAAACTGTGATCGCCGGCCGGGGTCGTCCCGGCCGGCCCGCGTACCGCGCGTCCGGCCGCTCAGCCGAGCGCCTTGCCCTGGTTCTCGTAGACGAAGTCGACGATCTGCCCCATCGCCTTGAAGTCGCCGCTGCGGAAGTTCGCGGGCAGCGGCGGCAACGCGTAGCGCGCGATGATCCGCTGGATGATCTCGGTCTGCTTGACCGAGTCGATGCCGAGCTCGGCTTCGAGCTCGATCGTCTCCGAGAACACCTCGGCCGGGTACTCCATCGCCTCCGCATAGATGTCGACGAGTTCGGCGAACAGCCGCTCGCGCGGCACGTGCGCGGGTTTCGCGGCACGCGCCGCGGGCGCGGCAGCCGGCGCATCGGAGCCGGCCGCTGCGACGCGCAGCGCGGCCGGTTCCGCGGCCGTCGCGAGCGCGATCACCGGCGCGGCGATCAGCGGCGCCGCGGTAACCGGCGGTGCGACCGGCGCGGCCGCCGCCGACGCCGGCTCGGCGTGCGCCGGCGCAGCCGTCCACCGTGCGGCATGCGCGGCGTCGAACGCCTGGCGCAGCTCGCCCTTCAGCCAGTCGACGATCAGCGGCCCGCGCGCATTCCAGAATGCGTCGAAGCCATGACCGGCCGTGTCGAAACGGATGTCGTCTTTCATGATTCGGTTCTCCTCGAAGTAACGGATGATCGTTGCGACGACGCTCGCTTCGTCGTCGACGCGCGACGGGCCGCCGAACGTGCGGACCGCGCCCGGTCCCGCGACGCGCACGACGATGCGCGCGAGCGCGTTGAGCGCGCCGCATTCGACGTAGCGCACGATGCCGTGCGCGCATGCGTCGCGTATCGCGTCCGCGAAGCGCACCGGCATCACCAGGTGCGACGCGAGACAGGCGCCGAGATCGTCGTCGTCGCGATAGCGGCGGCCGAGAATCGGCGAATGGACCGCATGCGCGAACGGCGCGCGGCCATAGGTCGCGAGGCGCGCCGCAAAGCGTTCGCGCGCGCGCGCCAGATCGGGATGGTGAAAGGCATACGGCGAGCGCAGCCGCTGCGCGGCGACGCCGCGCGCCGCGCACGCATCGACGAAGCGTTCGAGCGCAGCGCGCGGGCCCGACACGACGGTCTGCGACGCATGGTTCTCGACCGCGATGCAGACGCGGCCCGCGGCCGCACCGGCGTCGATCAGCGCGCGCGTCGCGTCGGCATCGGCGGACACCGCGGCCATCACGCCGTCGGCCGGTGCGTCCGCCTGCAACGCCGCGATCCGGTCGCAGACGATCTGCGCGCCCTGCTCGACCGAATACGCGCCGCCGCATACGAGCGCCGCGATCTCGCCGAAGCTGTGCCCGATCGATACGTCGGGCGCGACGCCGTGTGCACGCAGCACGCCGAACACGCCGACCGAGGCCGCATAGATGCCGAGCTGGAGCAGATCGGGCGCGTCGCGCAGCCATACGTCGGGGGCCGCACCGTCGCGCCACAGCGCGCCGGTCAACGGCCGGCCGAGTCGCGCCTGCGCGACCGCATCGACCGTATCGAGCGCGTCGCGCACGCTCGCGTGCGTGCCGGCCAGTTCGCGCATCGCGCTCGCGTAGAACGCGCCCTGTCCCGGAAACAGGAACGCGCAGCCGCTGGCATGCGCGCCGTTCAACCCGCGTCGTTCCATAGTCCCAACCTCCCGAGGCTTTCGGCCAGTTTCAGTCGCGCGATGCGCCATTTCGACACCGCGAGCACGCGCTGCCGGCGCGCGTCGGCGAGCGCCGACTGCGCATTGAGCAAGTCGGTGAACGTGCCGACACCGGCCTTGTAGCGGCCGCGTGCGATGTCGAGCGAATGCAGTGCGGTGTCGAGCAGGTGCTGTGAGTTGTCGAGGTTCGCGGTGTCGGTCTGCAGGCTCTGATAGCTCTTCCATACCTCGAGCGACACCTGCAGTTCGGTATTGCGCACGTCGGCCGCCTGCGCATCGGCCTGCGCCTGCGCTTGCGCGACGCGATAGCCGGACGCGAACCCTTCGAACAGCGGAATCGAGATCTGGATGCCGATCGAGTTGCTGTGGCTGCTGCGCAGTTGCAGCAGCGAGGCCTGTTGCTGATACGACGGGTTGTTGCGCGCGACGCTGCCCGTCAGCGATACCGTCGGGCGCGTCTGCGCGCGCACGGCGCGCACCTCGTCGCGCGCCGCTTCGAGCTTCTCGCGCGCGGCGATCAGCTTCGGATGATGGCGCTTCGCTTCGGCGATCAGGTCCGCGACGCCGCGCGCGAAATCGTCGCGATCGGGCGACGGCTCGCCGTCGGCGATCTGCAGCGGCGTATCGGCATCGACGCCGAGCGTCGTCGCGAGCGTGCCGAGCGCGGTCTGCACGTCGCCTTCCGCGCTGACGCGGTCGAGCACCGCCTTGCGATAGGTCGTCTGCGCCTGCAGCGCGTCGCCGAGCGTGCCCGCCCCGCCGTCGTGCCGCGCGCTCGCCTCGTTCAGGCTTTCCTGCGCCGCGCGTTCGACCGCATGTGCCGCGTCGAGCGCCGCGCGCGCGTCACGCAATGCGTAGTACGCGTGCGCGGCGTCGTAGAAAACGGTCTGCAGCGCATCGTCATGTGCGGCGTTCGCGGCGCGCAGCAGCGCGCGTGCGCGATCGAGCGCCGCGCCGCGCTTGCCGAAATCGAACAGCACCCAGCTCAGGTTCACCATCCCGTAGCGGCTCGTGCTGCGCTGATCCTGCGTAATGCCCGCGTCGTACTTCATCGTCAGATCGTCGCGCTCGATGCCGCCCGTCGCGTTCAGCGTCGGCCAGTACGCGGCCTTCGCGATGCCGACCGCGGCCGCCGCCGCGCGCGCATCGGACCACGTGCGGCGCAGCTGCGGATGCGAGCAGATCGCGAGCAGGATCGCGTCTTCGAGCGCGAGCGGCCGATCCGACGCCTGCGCGCCGTCGCACGACGTGGCCGACGCGAGCGGCGCGGATGGGCTGGGCGGCACGTCGGCGCGCGTCGCATAGACGTCGAACGCCTGCGCGTGCGCGCGCGGTGCCGCCGTCGCCCACGCGACGGCGATCAGCATGGCGGCGACACGCGGCGCCGTCATCATCGCCCCGCCACCGGTTCGGTCGCGCCACCGGTGCGCGCGGCCGGCGCGGCCGACGACGGCTGCGCGGCCGAGCGTGCCGCGCGCATCGCGGCCGTCGACTGGTCGAGCACGACCTTGCCGCCCTGCAGCATGATCACGCGATCGGCCGACGCGATCGTCTCCGGCCGATGCGCGACGACGATCCGCGTCATCGCGAGCCGCGTGATCGCCGCGTTGACCTGCATTTCGCGCTGCAGATCGAGATGGCTCGTCGCTTCGTCGAGCACGAGGATGCCGGGGCGCTTGTACAGCGCGCGCGCAAGCAGCACGCGCTGCTTCTGACCGCCGGATAGCACGGTGCCCATGTCGCCGACGAGCGTGTTGTAACCCATCGGCATCGCCGCGATGTCGTCGTGGACGGCCGCGATCCGCGCGCACTCGGCGATCCAGCGCGGGTCGGCTTCCGGATCGAAGAAGCTGATGTTGTCCGCGATCGAGCCCGCGAACAGCACGTCGTCCTGCAGCACGGTGCCGACGAGCGCGCGCAACCGATCGATGCCGAGCCGCGCGACGTCGAGCCCGCCGATCCGCACCGCGCCGCCGGTCGGCTCGTGAATGCCGAGCAGCACGCCGATCAGCGTCGTCTTCCCGCAGCCCGACGGCCCGACGATGGCGACCGATTCGCCGGCCGCGATCGTCGCGCTGACGCCGTCGAGCACGAGCGGCTCGCCGTCCGCGTAGCGGAACGACAGCGCGTCGATCTCGATGCGCGTGTCGAGGGCGTCGGCTTCGCCCGGCACGCTGCGCAATGCGGCGTCGGGCTCCGGCTGCGCGAATACGATGTCGGCGAGCCGCTCACCCTGCAGCTGCAGCATGCGCACCTCGAAATACTTGTCGACGAGGCTGCCGACGCGGCTGTCGAACTGCCCCTTGTATGCGTTGAACGCCATCAGCACGCCCACCGTGAACTGGCCGTCCATCACCATGCGCGCGCCGAGCCATACGATCAGCAGGTTCTCGATGCCGAACAGCAAGCCGTTCAGCTGCTGATAGAAGAGCTGCAGCTTCTGCACGTGCAGCCCCGCGTTGACCTGCTCGACGAGCAGCGTGATCCAGCTCGCGCGCCGTTCGATCTGCCGGTTGAACAGCTTGATCGTCTTCACGCCGCGCACCGTTTCGAGGAAATGACTCTGCTGCTTGGCCGCATGCACGATCTGATCCTCGGTCGCGCGGCGCAGCGGCGCGTACCAAAGCCAGCGGATCAGTGCGTACAGCGCCATCGTCGCGAGCGCGACGAGCCCGAGCGTGCGGCTGTAGACGAACATCATCGCGAGCGTGACCACCGTCATCAGCCCATCGATCACCGCGCTGACGAACGACGTCGTCAGCGTCTGCTGGATCGTGTCGACCGAGCCGAAGCGCGACACGATGTCGCCGAGATGGCGTCGTTCGTAATACCGCACCGGGAGATTGAGCAGATGCGTGAACACGTTCGCGCGCCACTGCACGTTCAGCGTGACGCCGACATACATGAGCGCCCACGCGCGAATCGCGCTCGTCGCCTGCTGCATCAGCAGCAGCAGCCCGAAACCGAGTGCGAGTACGGTCAGCAGATCGCGATCGGCGCTGACGATCACTTCGTCGATCACCCATTGCAGAAAGAACGGCTGCACGAGCGTAAAGACTTCGAGCGCGATCGCGAGCACGAGGATCTGCGCGAGCGCGCGCGACAGCCCCGACACGGGCCCGAGCAGATCGCGCAGCCGCACGGCAGCGCGCGCCGCGCGCGGAGCGAACGTCGCGCTCGGCCACAGTTCGAGCGCGACGCCGGTGAATGCGCGCGACACGTCGGCGAGCGGCAGCTTGCGCACGCCGTGCGACGGATCGTAAATCGTCGCCGTCTTGCCGTTCACCTCGCGCAGCACGACGAAGTGATTGAAATTCCAGTGCAGCACGCACGGCGTGCGCAGCTGGGCAAGCTGCGCCATGTCGAGCTTCACGGCGCGCGTGCCGAACGCGAGGCGCTGCGCCACCTCGATCACGCGCGCGAGCCCCGCGCCCTTCAGCGACACCGGGAACTGCGCACGCAGCGTCGCGAGGTCAACGTGATGGCCGTGATAGCCGGCCACCATGGCGAGACACGCGAGCCCGCATTCGGCGGCTTCGGTCTGCAGGATCATCGGCAGCTTGCGGCCGATGCCGAACGAGAGTCGATCGAGCAGGGACATTCGCGGCTCCGTCAAAGTTTGCCGGTCAGGCTGTACAGCGGCTCGAGCACCCACTCGTACAGCCGCCGCCGTTCCTGCAGGATGTCCGCCTGCAGCGCCATGCCGGCCTGCAGCGGCTGCGGCGCGCCGTACGCGCGCACGTGCTGTGCGTCCAGCGCGACGCTCACGCGGTAGTAGGTCGCATCCTTCCCGTCGCCCGGCACGGCCGCCGGGCCGCCGTCGTTCGCGAGTTCGGCCGCCGACAGCGCGGTGCGCGCGATCGACACGACCGTCGCGCGATACTGGCCGAACTTCTGATACGGGAATGCCTGATAACGGATCAGCACCGGCTCGCCGACACGCACGAACCCGATCGCCGCGCTCGGCACGAACAGATGCGCCTGCCAGCGCGCGCCATCGGGCACGACGCTCGCGAGCGGGCGCGACGTGTCGACCGCCTGCCCGACGTCGGCGATCGTCGCGGTCAGCACGCCGGTCTCCGGCGCCGTCACGACGATGCGCCGTTTCGCTTCGCTCTCGATCAGCGTGCGGTCGACGTCGATCACATTGCGATCGATCTGCGCGAGTTCGTTCTGCTGCTTCAGCGCGAGACCGGCCAGCGCATTGTTCGCTTCGGTCAGCGACTGCAGCGTCGACGCGCGCTCGCGAAACAGCCCGTTCAGCTTCGACTGCTGGTCGAGCAGGTCGGCCTCGCGCTGCTGCGCCTGATCCTTCGAGATGTAATCCTGGGCGAGCAAATGGCGATAGCGCTGCGCGCCGTCGGCCGCGATCGACGTGCGCAGCCGCTGCGCGGCGAGCTGATCGTCGATGCGCGCGAGTTCGCCCTTCAGGTTCGCGATCTTCGCGCGCACGGTGTCGCGCTCGTCCTGCTGAAGGCTGCGTGTCTTGTCGATTTCGGACAGCAGCGAGGCCTTGCGCTGCCGCGCCTGGTCGATCAGTGCGGCCTGCGTCGCGCCCTGCGCCGCGCTCTGCAGATCGGTCGACACCGTATAGAGCGTCTGACCGCGCGTCACGCGCTGCCCTTCCTTCACGTTGCGTTCGACGACGATGCCCGACTGCAGCGCATAGACCTTGACGAGCCCCGCATCGGGCATCACGACGCCCGCGACCGTCGTGCGGCGCGTGTAGGTGCCGAATGCGAAGAACAGCACGACGCCGACGGCCATCGCGACCGCCGCGATGCTCAGCAGCTTCAGCGACACCGGCCGGATCAGCACGATTTCGCCGAGCGCGCTCGCACGCTGCGCCTGCTGCGCCTCGATACGGAAAAGGGGGGATGGAGTCGTCAAGATCGGAATGGTCGGTTCGGTTCGACAGGTCCAGCGATGTCGCCGCGGCGCACCGGTCGGGCACCGCGGCGACAGGCGACGCGCGCGGCCGCGGCGCAATGCGCGCGACCGCGCGACGAACGCGTCCGGCTTAGGCGTGGTGGCCCGTCAGCAGGCCGAGCAGCGTGTTGCCCGTGCCGACGACGGCCGTCGTCAGCGCTTCGCCGACGTTGTACAGCGTCTGGCCGTACAGCTCGACCACGTTACCCAGCGTGTCGAAAATCGAGCCGCCGCCGTAGTAGCCGCCGGACACTTGAGCGATTTCCTGCTGATTCAGTTCTTGCATGGTTTTTCTCCAGATTGAGAATGCTAGATAACCCATCTAGCGGGGCATCGATCCCCATCGCGCAAGGCGATGCGAGTCAATATCGACAATCCGTTTCATTGAGGTCGAACGAAATCGTTCATTACGCATTCAATCGAAATTGACGCATTTCCGGTTTTATCCAGTACCGAATCGATAACGGCCGACAACGATTCACGGCCGAGCGCCGCCGGCGAGCGGCACGCGCGCAGCGTTTTCCGCGCCAGCGCGAGTGCAGACGGCTATTTCTCCGGGCAATTCAAACGGAACGATCCAGCGTCGATTACTTGTTGTTCGTCGCTATTCAATCAGTTAACGTAATTTGACTTTTCAGTGATTGCTTTTGCGCATTTACTGCACCGCGCCCCTTTTGCGTCGCGACGTATCGCCGGCCGCTCTTTAATTCGGCTCCATGGTGCCGAATCGACCTGTGTGAATCTGTACGATCGCGCACCATGATCTGAAAGAGTGATAAAGCGCGAATTCATTCCGTTTGAACGCGGAATGTCGCGCGTTAAAAGCGCGATTGAATGGCGGGAGTTGATGTTCGGCCGAAACCGATCCAAAGACACTGCGAACCGAGTCGCGTAAAAAAGGCGGGAAACGAGGAATCGACGTGATGTGCGATGCGTCTACATCGGAAATACGATTGCGAGATAGTTGCGCACGCAATCAATACGATCCATGCGTGCAGACGGGCAAAACCGGCGAACGCCGCGCCGACCGTCGACGGCATTCGCCTCGCCCGCCCCAATCACGCCTCGGGCAGAATCACGACCTTGCCCTTCACCTGCCGGTTCGCCATGCGCGCGATCGCGTCCACTGCGCCCGCGAGCGGCACGCGTTCGGTAATCGCGGGCCGAATCCGGCCGGCCGCGAACCATTGCGCGAGCTGTTGCATGTTCGCCGCGTGCTGCGCGGGATCGCGCCGCACGGCGTCGCCCCAGAACACGCCGAGGATGTCGCGCTCCTTCAGCAGCGCGAGATTCAGCGCGATCTTCGGGATCTCGCCGGCCGCGAAGCCGACGACGAGAAAGCGGCCGCGCCACGCGGTCGCACGCAACGCCGCTTCCGTATAGGCGCCGCCCACCGGATCGTAGACCACGTCCGCGCCGCGCCCGCCGGTCAGTTCGTCGACGCGTCGGCGCAGATCGTCGGTCGCATAGTCGATCGTGTCGTCGGCGCCCGCTGCGCGGCACAGCGCGAGCTTGTCGGCGCTCGACGCGGCCGCGATCACGCGTGCGCCGAGCGCCTTCGCGATCTCGATCGCCGCGAGCCCGACGCCGCCGGCCGCCCCGAGCACCAGCAGGGTTTCGCCCGCTTGCAGCCGCGCACGCTGCTGCAGCGCATGCAGCGACGTGCCGTACGCGAGCACGAGCGCGGCGCCCTGATCGAACGTCATGCCCGGCGGCAATGCCGCGATCTGGCGCACGTCGGCGAGGCACTGCTCGGCAAAGCCGCCGTGGCCCGTGAACGCGACGACCGCATCGCCGGGCCGCCAGTCGGTCACGCCGTCGCCAACGGCATCGATCACGCCGGCGAATTCCGCGCCGGGCGAGAACGGCAGTGCCGGCTTCGCCTGATACAGGCCCTGCACGATCAGGGCATCGGGAAAGTTCAGCGACGCGGCCTTCACGCGCACGCGTACCTGGCCGGCGCCCGGTTCCGGAACCGCGACGTCGTCGATGCGCAGGGCGTCGATCGGCCCGAACGCGGTACACAACACGGCTTTCATGGTCTGTCTCTCCTTGCGCGACGCGATCGCGCATCGATTCGAACGTCGCGTGCCGGACCGCATGCGGCCCGGCACGCGACGGCGGGTCACGCGGCCTTGCCGGTGCGCAGCTGATCCGCGATCGGCAAGCTGCGGATCCGCTTGCCGCTGGCCGCAAAGATCGCGTTGGTCAGCGCGGGCGCCACGGGCGGCAGGCCGGGCTCGCCGACGCCGCCGAGCGGCGTCGCATAGTCGTCCGGCGCGACGAGATGCACGCGGATCTCGCGCGGCGCCTCGTTCATCCGCAGCACCTGGAAGCCGTTGAAGTTGCTCTGCTCCGGCTGGCCGTCCTTGAACGTGATCTCGCCGTGCAGCGCGAGTCCGAGCCCCATCACGACCGCGCCTTCGAGCTGCGAGCGCACGCGCTCCGGATTCACCTGCGGACCGCAGTCGATCGCGATGTCGACGCGCGGCACCGCGATCGCGCCGTCGTCGCCGACCTGTACTTCGCACACGACTGCCGTGTACGACACGAAGCTGCGATGCGCGGCGATGCCGAGGCCATGTCCTTTCGGCAGCGTGCGCCCCCAGCCGGCCTCGCGCGCGACGGTCTCGACGACGCGCCGCAGCCGCCCCGTATCGACCGGATACAGCGCTGGATCCTCGCCGTAGTTGACGTTCTTCACCGCAATATGCGGCTCGAAGCGTCGCGCGGGGCCGATCAGGTCGAGCAGGAAGTCCTTCGGATCGCGGCCGGCGGCATGCGCGAGTTCCGCGACGAAGCTCTGGATACCGAACGCATGCGGAATGTTGTAGACCGACCGGAACCAGCCGATCCGCGTATGCGCGGGCGCGGCCGGATTCTCGATGCGCACGTTCGGAATCGCGAACGGCAGATCGGCGATGCCCTGGGCGAGCTCGCCCGGCTGCTCGTGCACGACGCCGGCCTTGAACGTCGACTGGATCGACGGTGCGACCGTCCGGTGCTGCCACGCGACGACCTTGCCCGCCGCATCGAGCGCGCCGTCGAACGCTTCGAGCGAGACTGCGTGGAAATAGTCGTGCGCGATGTCGTCCTCGCGCGTGAACGTGAGCTTCACCGGCGCGCCGACCGCCTTCGACAGCAGCGCGGCCTCGACGACGTAGTCGGGCTTCGACTTGCGGCCAAAGCCGCCGCCGAGCAGCGTCACGTTGACGGTCACGCGCTCCGCCGACAGCCCGAGCGCCTTCGCGACTTCGTCGCGTGTGGTCTGCGGCGCCTGCGTGCAGGTCCACACGTCGCAGCGGCCGTCGGCCACGCGTGCGAGCGCGGCCGGCGGCTCCATCGTCGCGTGCGCGAGATGCGGCACGTAGTAGGTCGCGCGCACGCGCTTCGCGGCACCCGCGAGCGCCGCGGCCGTGTCGCCGTCGTTGCGGATCACCTCGCCCGGCTGCGCGGCGGCCGCTTCGAGCGTCTTTCGATACGCGGCCGAATCGTAGCCGGCGTTCGGCCCGCGCTTCCAGTCGATCTTCAGCCGCTTGCGCGCCTGGATCGCCGTCCACGTGTCGCGTGCGACGACCGCCACGCCGCCGAGCGGCTGGAAGCTGGACGGCAGCGGCGTCGATGCGAGCGGTACGACCTTGACGACGCCCGGCAGCTTCTCCGCGGCGGCCGCATCGAACGATGCGACCGTGTCGCCGTAAGCGGGCGGCCGCGCAACGACTGCGTAGAGCATCCCGTCGAGCCGCGTATCGATCCCGTACTGCGCGCGACCCGCGACGATGTCGCGACCGTCGATCAGCGCGGTCTCGCCCTTGCCGATATAGCGGAACTCGGCCGGCGCCTTCAGTACGAGCGTCGCCGGATCCGGCACGGGCAGCGCGGCGGCCTTCGCGGCCAGCTCGCCGTAGCCGAGCCGGCGCCCGCGCTTCGTATCGACGACTTCATGCACGCTCGCCTTGACCTGCCGCACGTCGACGCCCCATGTCGCGGCCGCCGCCTGTTCGAGCATCGTGCGCGCGGCCGCGCCCGCGCGACGCAGCGCCGCGAAACTCTGGCGCAGGCTGCGCGAGCCGTCGGTGTTCTGGTTGCCGTAGCGCGCTTCGTCGCCGACCGCCTGCGCGACCTTGACGCGCGCCCAGTCCGCGCCGAGTTCGTCGGCGACGACGAGCGCGACGCTGGTGCGCACGCCCTGCCCCATCTCCGAGCGGATGCAGGTGACGGTCACGGTGCCGTCCGGCGCGATCGCGACGAACAGATTGGGATCGTCGCGCAGCCCGTGCGGCATGCCTGCGCCGCCGTATTGCGGATTCGCGCTGACGGGCGGCTGTCCCGCGGCCGCCCGCGCGAGCGACGGCACGCCGAACGCGAGCAGCAGCCCGCCCGATGCGAAACCGAGCAGCAGCGCGCGGCGGCTTTCGTTGCAGACGGAGAGTGGCTGCCCGTTCATGCGGCACCTCCGCGGCTCACCGCGAGCCGGATCGCTGCGCGAATGCGCGTGTAGGTGCCGCAGCGGCAGATGTTGCCGGACATCGCGTCGTCGATGTCGGCATCGGTCGGGTGTGGGTTCGTCTTCAGCAGCGACGCGGCCTGCATGATCTGCCCGGCCTGACAGTAGCCGCATTGCGCGACGTTCAGTTCCTGCCAGGCCTGCTGCAGCGGATGCGTCGCGTCGGCCGACAGTCCTTCGATCGTCGTCACGTGCTTGCCGGCGGCCGCCGCGACCGGCGTGATGCACGAGCGGATCGCGACGCCGTCGAGATGCACGGTACAGGCGCCGCAGAGCGCCATGCCGCAGCCGAACTTCGTGCCCGTGTGACCGAGCACGTCGCGCAGATACCAGAGCAACGGCATGTCGGGATTGCCGTCGAAGTGTTGCTCGCTACCGTTGAGGGTCAGCGTGATCATTGTTCACCTCCTGGTTGGGGACGCTTACCTGCACGCAGACTTTAACCGAACCGTGCATTTGGCGTCGCCGGCCGCCGCCGGCAGGTGTCGCACGCGGCGCGGCTCAGAACCGGTGTGTGATGCCGACGCCGGCGAGCACCTGCGTCGCGCCCGGCGCGGACACCGACACGCCGCTCCAGCTCGCGGTCGAGCTGCCGTTGTTGCGGATCCAGCCGGCACGCGCATAGACGCTCGTGCGCTTCGACAGCGAATGGTCGATGCCGAGCTCCGCGCCGATCGCATTGTCGTGCGCGCCGCGCACATTGCGGTGCACCAGCGCGACTTCGATCGTGTCGGATACCGTCGCCGCGATCGTCGCGCCGAGCTGCACGACGCTGTACGGGTGGGCGCTGTCGAGCCGGGCCGTCAGCGAGCCCGGCGACGGATCGTCCGGCCGGCTGTAGGTGTAATGAAACTGGAAGTTGACGATGCCCCACCGGTAACCGAGCGCCGCGCCGAAGTACTGCGCGCTCGGCACGTCGAGCGCGGCCGGCAAGCCGGGGAACGACAGCGTGCCCGAGCGCTGGTTGCCGTAGCCGATGCCGGCGTACAGTCCGTGTCCCGAATAGCTCAGCGTCGCGCCGAACTCGTTGCCGTTCGTGCGACGCAGCGGCTGCGTGACGCTCGACGCGAACGCGTACATCGCGCGCAGCCGCCAGCCGCCGAGCACCGGCGACTGATAGAGGATCGAGTTGTCCGCGCGGCCCGTGTCGTACTGCGTCGCGAGCGTGCGCCGGTCGATCGTCGCCATGTTGCCCGAGTACAGCGACGTCGCATCGTTCAGTCCGAACGGGTCGGTCGGATAGACGAGATAGAAGCCCGGACCGTACTGGCGGCCGAACGACAGCGTGCCGTAGCGATCGTGCTGCAGGCCGACCCACGACTGACGGACGAACATCGCGGTGCTGTCGAGGTACAGCGAACCGTTGTTGATGTTGAAGCCGTTCTCGAGCACGAAGCGCACGCGCAGGCCGCCGCCGAGATCCTCGGTGCCGGTCAGCCCGAACACCGACGTCGACGAGCCGCCGCTGCGCTCCGCAAACGAATGCGCGCCGCCGTTGCCCAGATACTGGATGAACGTGTCGGCGATGCCGTACAGCGTCACCGACGAGTCGGCCGCCAACGCGGCGCCCGACGCGAGCGCGAGCGTGGCGCCGCAGAGCGCCAGCGAGGTTGTCCGCATGTGTGTCTCCTTAGCTTCGTCGTTATGTCGGGATCGCGCGCTCGCGGCGCAGCCGCTCAACTCGCGTAGCCGGGATTGCGCCGATCGAGCCGGCGCAGCAGGCCCGGCCAGACGAGTTGCTCGGGGCCCATGTCGCGCGTGGTGATGCGGGACTGTCGCGCGATCCCGTCGAGGATCGGCTGCGGGATCATGCGGAGCGCGCCGCCGCCCGCCTGCGCGCGGACCTGGATCGCACATGCGGCTTCCGCGAAATACATGCCGACGAACGCAGCGGCCGCGCTCGCGCCGACCGTCAGCAGACCGTGGTTGCGCAGCAGCATCACGTTGCGCTCGCCCAGATCGCGCACGAGCCGCGGTTTCTCGTCCGGTTCGACCGCGATCCCTTCGTAGTCGTGATACGCGAGCGAGCGCATCACGAGCAGCGCCTGCTGCGAGATCGGCAGCAGCCCGTCGGCCTGCGCCGACACCGCGACGCCGTTCAGCGAATGCGTATGCATCACGCACGCCACGTCCTCGCGCGCGGCGTGCACGGCGCTGTGGATCGTGAAGCCCGCAGGATTGATGTCGTACTCGGACGGCGCGAGCTTGTTGCCGTCGAGATCGATCTTCACGAGCGACGAGGCCGTGATCTCGTCGAACATCATCCCGTACGGGTTCAGCAGGAATGCGTGCGTGCCCGGAATGCGCATCGAGATATGCGTATAGACGAGGTCGTCCCAGCCGAACAGCGCGGTCAGCCGGTACGCGGCGGCCAGATCGACGCGTGCCTGCCATTCCTGCGCGGACACGCTGCGCTTCACGTCGGATTCGTTCATGTCGTGCTCCCGTTCAATGGATGAAATGACTACCGGACCGGCGGCCGCGTCGCGCGCGCTCATCGGCGCTGCGGGCCGTGTGGGCCGTTCGGTCCGCGTGCGGCCGCGGGCAGCGCATCGCGCATCCCGTAGCCGAGCGCGAGCGCCGCGACCACCAGCATCACCGCCATCGCGTCGATCGCCGGCACGAGGCTGCCGGTATGTGCCTTGACGAGCCCGACGAGCGCCGGGCTCGCGCCCGACAGGCTCGCGAGCGAATTGACGAACGCGATGCCGGCCGCCGCGCGGCCTTTCGGAAAGTAGCGCGTCGCCATCGCCCAGAAGATCGGCGTCGACGACACGAGCGCCGAGCCGCCGAACGCGAGCGCGGCGATCGTCCACGGCAGGCTGTGCTGCACCGTGCGGCCGAGCGCGACGAAGCCGAGCGCGGCGACGACAAAGGCGAGCGCCCAGTGCAGGCGCTGTTCGTTGCGACGATCCGAATGGCGGCCGTAGACAAGCATCGCGACGATCCCGAAACCGTTCGGAATCACGGTGTACAGGCCGATCGCACGCGGATCGGCCACGCCGAGCTCGCGGATCATCGTCGGCACCCAGAACGCGAGGAAATAGCCCGCGCAACCGTTGACGAAAATGCCGAACGCGAGCAAGTACGCGCGCGGATCGGACAGCACGCGCAGCAGCGAACGCGGCTCGCGCGGCTCGCCGCTTTCCGCGAGCGCGGCGCGAATCAGCGCCTTCTCGGCATCGTCGAGCCATGCGGCCTGCTCGGGCCGGTCCGGCAGCAGCACGAACACGAAGCCGGCCGCGAGCATCGTCGGCAGCCCTTCGAGCACGAACATCCACTGCCAGCCTTCGAGGCCGCCCGCTTCGTGCAGCGACTTCAGGATCACGCCCGACACCGGGCCCGTGACGAAGCCGGCGGCGACGCTCGCCATCAGGATCATCGCGATCACGCGCGCGCGGCGGTTCGACGGAAACCAGTACGTCAGATAGAGCACGATGCCGGGAAAGAAGCCCGCTTCGAACACGCCGAGCAGAAAGCGCAACAGATAGAACTGGGCCGGCGTGCGCACGAACATCGTCGCGGCGGACGCCGCGCCCCACAGCACCATGATCCGGAACAGCGTCGCGCGCGCACCGATGCGCTGCAGCAGCAGATTGCTCGGCACCTCGAACAGCGCATAGCCGACGAAGAACATCGTCGCCCCGATGCCGTACGCGGCATCGCTGAAGCCGAGCGACGACTTCATCTGCAGCTGCGCGAAGCCGACGTTCGAGCGGTCGATGAAGCTGAACAGATAGCAGACGAACAGGAACGGCACGAGCCGTCGCGCGACCTTCGCATAGACCGCATCGATCTGCGGCCGCGGCGCGAGCACCAGCTCGGCGTCCGCATATTTGCCTGCACGGGAGGACATGGTCACCTTCGAGAAAACCGGCGGACGGCCGCGTTCCGACGCGGCGACCGCACGCACGTTGAAGCGGCCGCCGCGCGCACGGCACGGCACCGCACGAACGGGCCGGCATCGCGCCGCCCCGCACGATCGACGCTTACGCCGGACACAGCCCGCCGTCGACGACGAGCTCCGACGCGGTCACGAACCGGCTTTCGTCGGAGGCGAGATACAGCACCGCATACGCGACGTCGTCCGGTTCGCCGAGCCGGCCCATCGGGATGTGACGCGTGAGTTCGCGCGTCGCGGCTTCGTCGCCAAGCTGCTCGAACACGGCCGCGACCATGCCGGTGCGCACGTAGGCGGGATGCACGGAATTGCAGCGCACGTCGACACGGTTGCGCGTGCAGTCGATCGCGATCGACTTCGTCAGCATCGCGACCGCCGCCTTCGACGTGTTGTACGCGATCAGGTCGGGGTCCACGCGAAACGCGGCGACCGACGAGATGTTGACGATCGATGCGGGCTGCGCGTCGCGCAGATACGGCATCGCGTGCTTGCAGCCGAGCATGATGCTTTCGACGTTGACTTCCATCACGCGGCGCCACTCGTTCTGCGCAATCGACGCGAGCGCGCCGCGCGAGCCGACGCCCGCATTGTTCACGAGCACCGACACGCCGCCCATCGCGTCGGCCGCCTCGGCGAGCAGCGCCTGCCAGCGCGCTTCGTCGCGTACGTCCTGCACCGCGCTCCAGGCGAGCTGCTCGCCGCACGCGTCGTTGATGCGGTCCGCGAGCCGCGCGAGCGCGGCGGCGTCGCCGTTGTCGGTCAGGAACACGCGCGCGCCGTGCTCGGCCATCCGGCTCGCGATCGCGCTGCCGAGGCCGCCCGCGGCGCCGGTAATGAACGCCCGCTTACCGGCGAGACGAAGAGAGTTCGATTTCATGTCGTTCGATCCGAGTGAGAGTCAGCAAGCCGCGCGCGCCGTGCCGCGACGCGGGCGGGACGGTTCGTGTCGGCCGGTCAGCCGCCGAACGCGGAGATGTCCTTCGGCACGATGCCGTTGCGTTCGCAATGCGCGCGGTAGCGCTGCATCGCCGTCTTCCAGTTTTCGATCGACAGCACGCGATCCTCCTCGTCGAGATAGACGAGATCGCCCTGCACGATGTTGAGCGTCACGATGTCGTCGCCCGGCAGCGCTTCGGGCGTGTGGCTCGAGGCCGCCGTCTCGAACACGAGGCTGCCCGGGCCGGCGACCCAGTCGTGCTCGATGTATTTCCACTGCCCTTGCAGCGTGTAGACGATCACCGTTCCCGTGTGGTGATGCTTCGGCAGCCGGCCGTGACCCGGCGACTTCATCAGCACGATGATTTCGCCGCGCGTCGGGTCGAGCTTGAAATACTTCAGCAGCACGTCGGGCAGCTTGTCCGACATCGGTACCCATGGAATCGACGCGTCGTCGATGCATTCGGTCGCCACGTTTTCGTAGAACATCCGTCTTCTCCGTCGATGGCGCATCGCCGGCGTTCCCGGTTGGAAAACGCCTGCGCGACGCGCGCGGTGTCTGACAGCGGCACGGCCGCCCCGCGTGCGCCGCCCGCCATGCGCCGACGCATGCGTTGTGTGCGCCGGTCCACCTATGATGGTCAACCCCGGTTGTTCTGCCGTTGTCGAAATGGGACACTGCGTTATCGAATCGGGACAGCGCATCGCGCGCCCGGATAGCGGAGACATGTCGTGCGCCCTACCGTCCATCGCCTGCCTGGTCGCTACTACGCGCGCCTTGCGCGGATCGTCGCCGAACACATGCGCGACCCGAGCGAATTTATCGCGCGCTGCGGGTTCGACCCGCGTACGCTGCACGATCCGGCCGCGACGCTCACGCTCGCGCAGCTCGACCGGCTGATCGAAACGGCAAGCGCGGTCAGCGGCTGCGCGCACCTCGGGCTCGACGCCGGGCGCGACGCGCGGCTCACGTCGCACGGCCCGCTCGGCTATGCGCTGCTCAGCTGCAGCACGCTCGAGGAACTCGTGCGGCTCGCCGCGCGCTACTACCATCTGATCGTGCCGGTCGTCACGATGCGCTATGTGCGCCGCGGCCGGTTCGCGGAAATCACCTACACGCCGACCGTCGCGATGCAGGCGCGCACGCTGCGCTTTTTCGTCGAGGCGCTCGCGGTCGCGTTTCAGGTGCAGATCGACGGCATCGTCGGCGCGGAGACCGACGACTACGAAATCCGTCTGTCGACGGAGGCGCCCGCCGACGTCCACCGCTATCTCGGGCGCCGCCTCGCGCGCTATCGGTTCGGCGCGCGCAGTACGCCGGGCGTCACGGTCGTGATCGCCGCGTCGCTGCTCGAGCGGCCGCTGCCGATGGCGAACGCGCTGTCGAAACGCGTGGCGGAAGCGCAGTGCGAAGCGCGCACGCGCGCGCGTGCGGACGCAAGCGACGTCGTGGAACTGATCGAGATGATGCTGACGCAGAGCACGGATTTCCGGCTCTCGAGGGAGGAGGTCGCGGCCGCGATGAACGTGACCGTGCGCACGCTGAACCGCTATCTGAGCAGCGAAGGACACACGTTTCGCGACGTATGCCAGCGCACGCGGTTCGCGCATGCGTGCCGACTGCTCGACGAAGGCCGGCTGACGGTGACGCAGATCGCAGCGAAGGTCGGCTTCAGCGACGTCGCGAACTTCAGCCGCGGGTTTCGCGAGTACATCGGCGTATCGCCGACGCGCTACACGGCGCTGTCCGCGCGCGCATCGGCGAGAGACGCGGCGTGACGCCGCGCATGGCGTTCAGGCCGCCGCGCGTGCGGCCGCCGGCTCGGGCCACGGGCGCCGCACCGTGTCCATCTGTTCCCAGCAGTGCGCGAGCTGCAGCACGCCGAGATCGTCGAAGCGGCGCCCGGCGATTTGCAGCCCGATCGGCAAGCCGTCGCGCGTATAGCCGCAGTTGATCGACGCGGCCGGCTGCTCCGACAGATTGAACGCGAGCGTAAACGCGACCTGCTCGATCGGATGCAGCCCGTCCTGGTCGATATGGGTCGCCTCGGCCGCGAAAGGCGGCTGCGGAAACGTCGGCGACAGCACGTAATCGAACTCGCCTGTCGCCGCGACCGTCTGCGCGCGCAGCGCGAGCATCTGCGCATACGCCGCATAGATCGTATCGCCCGTTGCGTCCGCAACGACTTCCACGCGGCGGCGCACGAACGCGGCGACCAGCTCGCGCCGCGCAGCGGGCAACGCGGCCAGCGTGCCGCGCAGCCGCGCGCCCCAGAAACGCGCGACCGCTTCGAGCGCGCCGCGTGCGAGCCAGGGGCGCACCGGCACTACCGTCGCGCCCGCCGCCGCAAACGCGGCGGCCGCACGCTCGATCGCCGCGCGCACCTCGGACGCAACCTGCACGCCGTTGCCCGGATCGATCCACAGACCGATGCGCAGCCCTTTCGGGTCACGCTCGAGATTCAGCCAGTCGATCGGCTGATACGGCAGGCTCATGTGATCGCGCGCATCGGGCAACGCGATCGTCTGCATCGCGAGCGCCGCGTCCTGCACCGTTCGCGTCAGCGGCCCCGTCACGCGGCCCGGATACGGCAGGTCGACCGGCACGCGACCGAAGCTCGGCTTGAAGCCGAACACGCCGCAGAACGCGGCCGGAATGCGCACCGAGCCGCCGATGTCGGAACCGAGATGCAGCGGCCCGTAGCCGGCCGCCGCGGCCGCGCCGGCCCCCGAACTCGAGCCGCCCGTGTTGCGGCTCGGATCCCACGGATTGCGCGTCAGCGGATGAAAGCTCGACGCCGCGGCGCCGATCAGCCCGAAGTCCGGCATCGTCGTCTTGCTGACGAATACCGCACCCGCCTCGCGCAACCGTGCCGCCGGCGGCGAATCGTCGGCAGCCGGCGTCAGTTCCGTCGCCGCGCAGCCGAGCGGCACCGGCACGCCGCGCGTCGCGATGTTTTCCTTGATCGTCACCGGCACGCCGTCGAGCGGACCGGCCGGTTCGCCGCGCAGCCAGCGCGCTTCCGAGGCGCGCGCCATCGCGAGTGCGCCGTCGCGATCGAGCGCATAGGTCGCGCGGATCAGCGGCTCCCATTCGTCGATGCGCGCCAGCACGGCCTGCGTGACATCGACGGGCGACAGCGTCTTGCGGCGATAGCCGTCGACGAGCGTCGCGGCACTGAGTTCATGGAGCGGAGTGGTCGTCATGAGTTTTCGATGAACGCGCCGAACGGCGCTGTGACGGGAAACGTGCCGATGCGGCGGCGAGCGTGCGCGACGCGCTCACGCCGCGACGCGCGCTTGCTCGCGCACCGCTGCATCCTGCGCGAACGCGGCGAGCCGCCGCTTCGAACGCGCCGGATCGAGCAGTGCGACACCGAACGCGGCCGCGATGAGCAGCGCGATGCCGATCGATGCATAGACGACGCTGAATGCGCCGCTGTCGTGACCGAGGCCGCCCATCGCGTCCATCACGGCGCCGAGCAGGATCGGGCCGAGCACGCCGGCCGTCGACGCGATCGATACCGAGACCGCGATCACGGTGCCGCGCTGCGACGCCGGCGTCATCTCGGCGACGATCTGCGGGCCGAACGCGTTCACCTGCATCACCAACGCGCCGCCGATCGTCAGCCATGCGACTTTCGCGACGGGGCTCAGCCCCGTCAGCACCGCGAAATACGCGAGTGCGCCGACCATGCAGCAGCCGCTACAGAACAGCCCGCGCGCGACGCGCGTCGACACGCCGCGGCCGAGCAGCGACTGCGACAGCGCATTGATCGCGAGGCCGACCGGCACCTGCACCGCGACCTGTATCGCGAAGATCCAGCCCGTCGCCTTCGGCCCGTAGCCGAGCACCGACGTCAGATAGACCGGCCCCCACGTCAGCCCGATGACGGCGATCAGCGCGGCGAGAAACCACTGCGCGGTCACGACGACGACCGTCCGGTCGAGCAGCAGACGACGATACGGGAGCGCGCCGAGCACGTTCTCGGCAGCCGGCGCCCGGGCCGCCGCATGCTCGCGCAGATCGCCGCGCCCCTCTTCGCCCCACGCGAGCCATATCGCGACCCAGACGAGGCCGACCACGCCGAGCGCGAGAAACGCCGCGCGCCACGAATAGTGCGCGACGATCGCGGTCAGCGCCGGCGCGGCGACGACGACGCCGATCGGCGCGCCGGTCTGCACGATCGACGTCGGCACGCTGCGCTGGTGATCGTCGAACCACTTGTACACCGCATGCAGCGCGACCGGATACGCCGGTCCCTCGCCTGCGCCGAGCAGCACGCGGCAGACGAGCAGCGTGCCGAAGCCGACCGGCGTCGCCATCGGAAACTGCACCGCGGCCCAGACCGCCGCGAGCGCGAGCAGGATCCATTTCGTCTTCACGTAGCGCGTGAGCACGCCGCCCGCGACGCCAGCGATCGAATACAGCAGATAGAACGCACTGCCGAGCATGCCGAACTGCGTCGGACTCAAGTGCATGTCGCGCATCATCGGCAGCGCGACGAAGCCGAGCACCGACTTGTCCGCGTAGTTGATCATCATGAACACGAACAGCAGACCGACGATGTGCCAGCCCCGCTTCGCGTGCGACTGTTCCGACATGGCTTCTCCCTGCTGGATCGACGCGCATTCGCGCGTACGTTTCGACACCGGTTCGTGGCGTGCGCGACGTGGCGGCCGGCACGGTGCGATCAGCGCCAGGCGCGACGAAGCCGACGCCGTGCGCCGGTCACGGTGCCCTGGGCTTGTGCGACTGATTGCGATGGCAGCGAACGCGACCGCGACGCCGCTTGCGCGGCAGCGCGTGCGCCGCCGCTCAGGCGACGCGCTTCGGCGGGTTGGCCGCCTCCTTCTGTGCGGCCAGATGTTCGATCAGGCCGGCGGTGAGCTTGTCGACGACGCTGTTGAAGATGCGCAGCTCGTCCGCAGGCAGCGCGTTCAGCATCATCTGCTCCAGCATGTTGCCGCGTTCGTACGTGCGCTTCACGAGGTCTTCGCCCTCGGCGGTGAGAAACAGGTTGATCTGACGCGCATCGGCGCGGCCCACCTCGCGACGCACGAAACCGCGCTTGACGACCGCGCTGACGAGCTTCGACGCATGCGTCTTTTCGAGCATCGTCAGTTCGATCAACCGTGTCAGCGTCAGGCCGGGCTCGAGCGCGACGAGCCGCACGATGCGCAGATCGCGGATCGAGATGCCGAATTCGCTTTCGTAGACCTGCGTGCCGGCTTCCTTCGTCAGTTCGCTGAGCCGGTCGAGACGGAACGTCAGATATTCGAGGATCGGATGATCGGCCTTCGGCATGGGTGCCTCGTCGAGCAGTGAGCGTGCGATAGATTCTGGTCGCAATAGTTGCTCGATTCAACTAAGAGGAAATACCTAGGGCCGGCATGGCGTTTTTGACCGTCCGTCAGGCTTCCGAACGCTCGACTATCACTTCGCTGATCTGCAGTAAGGGCCGGCTATACCTGGCATCGTCCCGATGCACAGCAATGGGTGCATATCTACGAGCTGGTTTTCCGTCCGTACCAGCTGCTCATCGAGAGTTACGCCAAGGCGCAGGATGTTCTGAAGAATCACGAGCAGCGTCGAATCTGGCGCCGCGAGCCTGCCTATCGACGACGGGTCGCCCTCGCTCGCGAAACGACGTTGCGATGATCGCTGTCCCGGCAATCGGGGCGCTTTACATGGCTGTCGCACGCGATATCGACAGGCGGCTGGCGACGATGTCCGATGTGCAGTCGTCGCCGTCACGAGTCGGGCCGCATCGCGCATCGCCGTTTCGCAACACGCGCCGCCTTCGCGTCAAACGCCGGCCGACGCGATGCCGTCGAGTTCGCGCATCGCATCGTCGGGCAACACGAGCGCGCCTGCCGCGACGTTCTCGCGCAGATGCGCGACGGACGACGTGCCCGGAATCAACAGGATGTTCGGCGCGCGGCGCAGCAGCCATGCGAGCGCGACCTGCATCGGCGTCGCGCCGAGCCGTGCGGCGATCGCATCCAGCGTCGACGATTGCAGCGGACTGAAGCCGCCGAGCGGAAAGTACGGCACGTACGGAATACCGTCTCGGGCCAGCGCGTCGATCATTGCGTCGTCGTCGCGATGCGCGACGTTGTAGTGGTTCTGCACGCAGACGATCTCGCAAATCCGCCGCGCTTCGTCGATCTGCGCGGCCGTCGCGTTGCTCAGCCCGATGTGCCGCACGAGTCCCTGCCGCTGCAGTTCCGCCAATGCGGACAGCGGCGCTTCGATCGAGCCTTCGGCCGGGCCGTGCGTATCGAACATGATCCGCAGATTGACCACGTCGAGCACGTCGACGTGCAGATTGCGGAGGTTGTCGTGCACGGCCGACGCAAGCGCTTGCGCCGAGAATGCCGGCAGCCACGCGCCGTCCTCGCCGCGCTTCGCGCCGACTTTGGTCACGATCAGCAGATCGTCGCGATACGGATGCAAGGCATCGCGAATCAGCTGATTGGTTACGTGCGGCCCGTAAAAGTCGCTCGTATCGATGTGATCGACACCCAATGCAACGGCTTCGCGCAGCACCGCGAGCGCCGCCTCGCGATCTTTCGGCGGGCCGAATACGCCGGGCCCCGCGAGCTGCATCGCGCCGTAGCCGATGCGGTGCACGCGGCGTCCTGCGAAAGAAAACGTGCCGGACTGATCGATGGCGGACATGGTCAAGCTCCTCTGACGACGATGAACGAGTGCCGCAGGTTACGCCGCATTGCGCTGCGCGATAATCCGTCACAATCTGCACGACCTGTACGAAAGGACGAACAATGCAAGTCGATCTGGGCGATCTGAACGCGTTCGTTGCCGTGGCGCGGGCGAAGGGTTTCCGCGAAGCGGCGAGAACGACGGGCACGAGCGCGTCCGGTCTCAGCGAGGCCGTGCGCCGGCTCGAGACGCAACTCGGCGTGCGGCTGCTTCATCGCACGACGCGCAGCGTGGCACCGACCGAGGCCGGACAGCGGCTGCTCGCGCGGCTGATGCCCGCACTGAGCGAAGTCGAGGCCGCGCTCGACGTCGTCAACAGCTTCCGCGAGCGGCCGGCCGGCACGTTGAAGCTCAATGTCCCGCTCAGCGCGGCGCGGCTCGTGCTGCCGTCCATCGTGCCACGCTTTCTCGCGGCGTATCCGGAGATACGGCTCGAGCTCGTCGTTGAGGAAAGCTTCGTCGACATTCTCGAAGTCGGCTGCGATGCGGGCGTTCGCTACGACGAGCGCCTCGAGCAGGACATGATCGCGATCCCGATCGGGCCGCGTTCGCAGCGGTTCGCCACCGCCGCCGCGCCCGGGTATCTCGACCGGCGCGGACGCCCGAATCACCCGAGCGAACTGCTCGATCACGCGTGCCTGCGCGGACGGTTTGCCAGCGGCTCGATGCCGCTCTGGGAGTTCGAGCGCGATGGCGAACTGGTCCGCGTCGATCCGTCGGGCCCGCTCGTCGTGCAGATCGGCGGCGCCGTCGATCTTGTCGTGGAGGCCGCGCGCGCAGGGCTCGGCATCGTGCATCTTTACGACGAGTGGCTTCGTCCGCATCTCGACAGCGGTGCGCTCGAACCCGTGCTCGAAGGCTGGTGGCGGCCGTTCTCCGGCCCGTATCTGTACTACCCGGGGCGACGTCTCGTCCCGGCGCCGTTGCGGGCGTTTATCGATTTCATCAAGGCAGAGGGCGAATAGGACGGCGTGGTGAGCGGGCAAGAGCGTCGTGCGGCGTTGGAACGAGCCGGTTCGATCGGCGGCAGGAGGATCGTCGCGGGTCGATATGGCGCGTCGCGGATTTTTCGCGGGCGCCACAATATTCATGCGCCTGAAACGTCTTCGTAGACATGGATCGCCACCCACTTCGCGCACGATGACCGACCCCGACCGCGACATCACCGCGATAGTGATGCGAGAACGAGCGAGACTCGTGAATTTCATCCGGCGCCGCATCAGCAACCCGGACGATGCCGACGACATTCTGCAGGACGTCTTTCACGAGTTCGTGCAGGCTTATCGCCTTCCCGCGGCAATCGAACAGGCGAGCGCATGGCTGTTCCGCGCGGCGCGCAACCGCATCGTCGATCGGTTTCGAAAGAAGACGGAGCAACCGCTGTCCGACCTGCTCGACATCGACGACGACGCGGACGACGAATATCGCCTCGACCTTCCGCTCCCGACACACGACGCCGGCCCGGAAGCACTATACGCGCGCACGGTGTTGCTGAACGCGTTGCAGCATGCGCTCGACGAGTTGCCGCCGAACCAGCGAGACGTGTTCGTCGCGCACGAACTGGAAGGCCGATCCTTCAAGGAGATGGCCGCGCAAAGCGGCGTCACGCTCAATACGCTGCTCGCGCGCAAACGCTATGCGGTATTGCATCTGCGCGCGCGGCTGCAGCCGATTTATGACGAACTGGATATCTAGAGGAGTCTGCGAATGAATTTTCGAATCCGCTGTGCCGGCAAAGCGCTACTCGCCGTCATCGCCATCGTCGTGCTCGGATGGCTCGTCATGATGCTTTGGAACTGGGTGATGCCGGCGCTGTTCGTCGGTGCCCGTACGATCGACTTCGCACATGCGCTGGGCCTGCTGCTGCTTAGTCGCATCCTGTTCGGGGGATTCCGCGGACACCGCGGTTGGCACGGCCGGCGTCACTGGCGCAAGTGGGAATCGATGACGCCCGAGGAGCGCGAACGTGTGCGGAACGCCTGGCGATCCGGCAGCGAGCGGCGCGAGCAAGAGTAAGCATGCCGCGGCGATCGGCGCGCGTCGAATCGGACGCGCGTTTCCACCCATTCTCGACGCCGCCGCAGCAGCCGAACACGGCGATGCGCTCGCGATCGACCCTGCAGGATGGCATGCCCTTCAACGCCTTCGGTCATCAATTCCGCAATCAAGCCTCGGCTGTCGACATTGTCAGCATGTCGATCAAACTGCGCGAGGCAGCCGACAAGCGGCGATGCAGCGCATAGATGACGGAGAACGGTCGCGTGCGCCCGCGCAGATGAGGCAGTAGTTCGACGAGATCTCCGGCACGGATCCAATCCTCAACGATGAAGTCGCCGCAGTACGCGTCGAGGGCGGTACCTATCGGTCGATTCGCTGAGCAGGCACCGCACACATCGCTCCTGCGATCGACGAGGCGCATAGGCGCCTCGCACGCTCAAACGCGCTCCGGATGCGCTTCAGTCCCGGTCCCGGAACTGCGCAGGCGACAGGCAATGACGCGGCAGTCCCTGCGGCGATACCGAGATCTGACCTACCGCTCGCGCGTCAGACGGGACGATCTTGTCATTCGATATGCAGATGAGCTTCGAGCGTCTGCACCAGGACATGGATCTTCGGCGTCAACTGCCGCGCGACCGGCCATATGAGGCTGAGCGGCAAGCCGTCCGTTGCGGCTTCGTCGAGGATAGCGACGAGGCGGCCGGCCTTCAGATCGTCCCGTACCAGCCATGTCGCCAGTTGCGCGACGCCGAGCCCCGCGCGTACGAATGCGAGTTGTGCCTCGGCGTCGCCTGCGACGATGCGTGGCCGCACGACGCGTTGCTCGACCTGCCCGTCCGCCGCGGCATATGACCACAGCGACTGCGCTCCGTCGGGGCGTCCGTAGACGATGCAGGCATGTTCCTGCAGGTCGTCGACCGTTTGCGGTATGCCGTTTTTCTCGAGATAGGCCGGCGCCGCGCAGAAGATCAGTCGTTCGCGTCCGAGAAAACGCCGACCGAGCGACGGCGGCAGACCCGGCGGGCCGCCGATCCGCACGGCGAGATCGATGCCCTCTTCTGCCAGATCGACGAAGCGGTCCGTGAACAACAGGTGCGGCCGCACGTCCGAATACTGCTCCGAAAAGCGCACGAGCACCGGCACGACGCAGAGACGCCCGAACGAGGCCGGCAACGCGATGCGAACGGTGCCGACCGGCTCGCGCTGTTGCGCGGCGAGAACGGCCTCCGCCTCGGCAAGCTCCGCCAGGATGCGCGTGCAGGTTTCATAGAACGCACGGCCCGCGTCCGTGAGCACGAGCCTGCGCGTCGTCCGCTCGAACAGCACGACGCCGAGCCGCCGTTCGAGCCGGGCGACACTCTTGCTCACCGCCGAATTCGTGAGGTTCAGCCGCTCGGCCGCAGCAGTGAAACCGCCCGCGTCGGCGACACAGACGAATGGAACGATGCCCTTCAGATGTTCGGTCGGGAAGCTGGCCATTGTTGAATCCAATTCCATTAAACCCCGAAATACTATCCAAAATGAGAATCCAGGGCTGAAGTACGCTCGTATCACAAACGAACCTGGAGTCACGATGAATCATCGAGCACTGATCGTCGGTGCCAGCGGCATTGTCGGGCGAGCCCTCGCGGAGCGTCTGCTGTCGACCGGCTGGACCGTTTATGGACTATCGCGCGGACGTACCGCCAGCGTGCCGGGGTGTCAGCCCGTTGTCGCGGATCTCACGTCGGCCGAATCCGTCGCGGCGGCGACGCAGAACATCGAAGTGAGCCATGTGTTTTTCACTGCATGGGCGCGGCAGGCGACCGAAAAGGAGAACATTCGCGTGAACGGCGCGATGGTCCGCAACGTCCTCGATTCGCTGGGCCGCCGCACGAAGCTCGAGCATGCGGCGCTGGTGACCGGGCTGAAGCACTATCTCGGCCCGTTCGAGGCCTATGCGTCGGGTGCCGTTCCCGATACGCCGTTTCGGGAATCGCAGGGACGGCAGCCGGTCGAGAACTTCTACTACGAGCAGGAAGACCGGCTCTTCGAAGCCGCGGCGCGCGACGGCTTCACGTGGAGCGTGCATCGCCCGCATACGGTCATCGGCTTCGCGCGCGGCAACGCGATGAACATGGGGCAGACGCTCGCCGTCTACGCGACGCTATGCCGGCATACCGGGCAGCCTTTCGTCTTTCCCGGGTCCGCTGCGCAGTGGAACGGCCTCACCGACATGACCGATGCACGCCTTCTTGCACGGCATCTCGAATGGGCGTCGACAAGCGACGCGGGGCGAAACGAAGATTTCAACGTCGTGAACGGCGACGTTTTCCGGTGGAAAACGATGTGGGGGCAACTGGCCGATTATTTCGGCATCGAAGCCGCACCGTTCGACGGCATCGTGCGACCGCTCGAAGGTCGGATGCAGGACGCCGCGCATCACTGGCGCGATGTTGCCGCAAAGTACGACCTCGCGGAGCCCGACATCGATCGGCTCGCTTCGTGGTGGCACACCGACGCGGATCTTGGGCGCCCGATGGAAGTCGTGACCGACATGACTAAAAGCCGCAAGGCCGGGTTCCTCGATTACCAGGGTACACCCGATGCATTCTTCGATCTTTTCGAGCGGCTGAAGGCAGAACGGCTCATTCCGGAATAAGGTGCACTGGTACCGCGGACATTTTCGTCGGCGAAGCGCACATGGCGGATCACAACGGGGGATCAACGAAAACTCGAGGGTGCCGGTCGACAGATCCTGTTCGGGCAGCAGCACGCGTGTCGTCACGTACCCGCGTGCTAGGATCGCTTACGACAGTCCCTTGACGAGCACATCGAGCCCCGGTTTGCCAACGCACTGACCGGTGTAGTGCTCGAGCCATTCGCGGGCGAAGGAAAATCGATCCATCGGCAGGGCGGACGCGCCCTGAACCTTCGCTGCATCGGGCAATGAACTCGGCACATCGAGTGTAAAGCGGTCGATCCGAAAGCAGGGCGACTCCGATGGCAGTGTCGGAGCCCGGGACTTACCATCACGCCCGAACGCACCCCGGGCGCAGAGACCGTCCGTTCACGCTCGCGCGCCTCTTCTTGCTGACGTGCCTGCAGGTCATTGCCCGGAAGAATAGTGTGCGGTACTCCTTGCGCAGACAAGCTGGTCGCGACAAACAGCAGCGTTGCTGCTGCAAAATTTCCCCGATGAATAGTTTTCATGTATTTTTAGAAACTTGATCGTGACCGATAGCCGTTTCTCGCGCGTATCAACGCGTCACTTACGGTTTAACGCTGGCCATTCCGCAAACGCAAAAATCCAAATAGCAGCAAGATTCACACCAGGAATCAACAGCGCGAGCACCCACCAGCCGGAATGCCCGGTTCGACGCAAAATTCGAACATATGGATAAAGAAACAGGCCAAAGAAAATGGGCAACAGCATGAGAGCTATAGGCCCCCAACTCACAAACGACGTCATCACTTGGTTCATTGCTATATCCTCTATTAGAATTCAGATTCGTCCAAACAACCGGGCGAGCAAGCCACGTTTCTCCGCATTGGCTGTCGGAGACAGTTGGCGCACGGCCCCAAGATCCGGCATTCCCTCCCGCCTAAGCCGCGCGAGCGTGGCCTCCAATACGGAATCTGTATAGAACGGCATCGCGGGCCGGAGACGCGCATAAGCAGGCTGCATCAACGGATGATCGATGAATGGATTCCCAAGCCCTCGGATTTCGCGAAGTCGCTGCCACGCAAGAATCAGCGCTGGAAATCGTGTTAGTAGCAGATCATTCTGAAACTCATACCAATCGCTTCTCCGAGTCCGATGTGTGTAGTAATCGCACAGCCAAATAACATAATCCTGCATTGGCGCGAGATCTTGATCGCGCCAATGTTTAAGCAACTCGTCCAGAATTGGTTCACCTATCTTAAAATCCCCCTCTCCATCGGAATTTTCATCCAACGACAACTCCGCGTCGTCCAAGCACACCCGAAATATCCACTGGTAAAGTGGTTGTTGCAAAACCCCAAAGAATCTCCGTCGTTTATAGAGGATTTTGATTTCCTCAGTCAAAATCCGCGCTTCTTTTATCCAGCCAGCACACAGGCATGCTACAAGCGACGCGACTGCTTGGGTGAATGAAATCGATCGATCCGTGCGAACCGCACCAATTTCATGATAGTGACTAATACGCGTCCGCCAGTACTCATAGCCCCAAGACTTTCCTAAAAGGGGCTCCCATGCTGTATCAGTAGCGTGAGAAAATAATATCCGCTCTACTTGAGCATATTCGTAGCCAGCGCACGTGAGTGATTGACTAACATTCACGGCGACGAGTTCAGGCGTATGCTTGAGGCCGGGAAGGATAGGATACGGGTCGCCCCCCTCCGCATATGCCTCCAGTGCTCGGCGTCTAGGAGACCAAATCTCTTCACAATAGCGATCCCAGCCCTTTTCCACATCTGTCAAGAGCTTAGATTCAGAATCCCAACTATTATAGATTCCAAGGCGTTTCACAATTCCCTCACGGCGATGGCGGCCACGGCAAAAGCTCTCCAGTAACAGACCCCGTTGATCCCGGCCGAGGAATCTGCACTTGCATGACATTGTGACTTACTGTGTAGCCACTGTTTGGATTCAACCGGCTCGGCATTGCACCACGGCTGTCCATCGATGGCCTTCGGCGCACTCCCATTCGTAATGCGCGGCGATACCGATATACGTGTCGGCCAGACAGCGACCACTACGCTCCGTCGCCGCATCATGAAGACGTTCCAGCCGTCGGCATGGAGAAGCCCAGCAGCCAGTTCGTTTTTGGCACATTGTGGGCAGCGGTGGTCCTCCGGAATCTTGCGCCTCAGTAGTCCATTCATGTCCAGACGGACAGGCGAAGCGTTGGCGTGCCGCTTGACCGAGATAGGCTCCTCATGACAAACGATTCCGCGTTCACTCAACAGTTCTTGAAAGCGGAACTGCACGCGCACGTGTTCGCACTGGAGGCAAGTGATCGTACCTCGCATCGCGACGGTGCCGATGCGAGTGACGTCATGGCCCGATGCGCAGCGGAATTCATAGTAGGACTTCAACCCAACCCATTCCTTCGTCAGCAACGTAAGCCCACGCTCGGCGGCAATCTCAACCAGACGGGCATATGCAACATCGGGCTTGCGACGTGTACGTGTTGAAGACGCGTCTTGACTCATCGCCTTCAGAACTGGGCTGTCACCTGAAAACCGACCGTGACACGCGCCGTGGGGAATCCGGACGGCTTGTAGATCGGCGTGCCGGCGAACAGGTCATAGCCGTAGGCGCCGAAGCGTGTCGCGACACTGCCCTTCACGCCGATCACCGCGCCGGCGAGCTGCGTGCCGACGAGCGCGACCGGCTGCGGCCCCCACACGCGACCGTAGTCAATGCCGGTATAGACTGCTTGCCCGGTCTGCCCGATCGGCGCCTGCAACTCGTTACGCCAGTAAAAGCCGCGCGCCGCGGCGAGCATCGTTTCGCCATCGAAACCGCGCACCGTATAGCGACTGCCAATCGTCAAGTCGTCGATGTAGTAAAGCGTGTTTCCGGTGTACTGGCCGTGGAGTGTGCCGACATAGCGGAATGGTTGCTTGCCGATCGCGAACGGCACCGACAGGTTCGCATCGAGCACGGCCATCTTGAACCGATAGGTCGGTCCACCGCCCTCCGCCAACGTATCGTCTTGAGCACCCAATCCACCGACACCTTGACGATATGCAAGCGAGCCATCGAACTGAGCGCCACCGAAGTAGTGGCGATCGGTCAGCCCAAGCTCGATCGTCGTGTTGTTGCGACGTTGCTGCGAAATCTCGGTGTCTTCGATAAAGCTTTGTCCGAAACGACGCGACAGACGAGCGTACGCACCTAACACATCATTCTGGCTACGGGCGAGCACTCGGGCCAGCTTGAAATCGACCGTCTTTGAATTGCCGCTCGCCACGAATGTTTGGTTCACGCCGGCGATCTGCTGGTAGTAGGTGTTCGTGTACGCGGACAGCGTCGCGGTCCAGTAGCCCCACGGGATCGAATAGAAACCGTTCCAGCCGTGCGAGCCTAGGCGCTTGTCTCCGAATTCAAGGTCTTGGCTCACGCCGATGTTGAAAATGTCGTTCAGCCCGAGCGGATTGTCGATGCCGAGCGACAGATTGCCTTGCAGCTTGCCGGTCGCGCGCGTCCCCGAGTTGTCGATCGATGCTACAACCGTCCAGGGCTTGCCGCGCTTCACGTCGAGCACGACGTCGCTTTCGCCCGGTACGTCGGCCGGCACGATCTGCATCGACACGTCCTGGCTCGTCACGCGCTTCATCTGCTCGAGGCCCTGCTCTAGGTCGCGCAGGTTCAGCAGTTCGCCGTCGCCGTTCGGGAAGGCAGTCTTCCAGGTGCCGCGGAGCTTTTCGTCGGCGAAGCGGACGTAGCGGATCATGCCGGGGATCAGCGAAAGTTTGAGCGTACCGGTCGATAAGTCCTGCTCTGGAACGAGCACCCGCGTAGTGACATAACCTCTTGCCAGAATTGCCTGTGACAGCCCCTTGATCAGTACGTCAATACCTTGTTTGCCAACGCATTGACCAGCGTAGTGGTCCAGCCATTCCCGGGCGAACGCAAAGCGATCCATCGGTAAGGCGGATGCGCCTTCGGCCTTCGCTGAGTCGGGCAACGAGGCCGGAACGTCGAGCGTGAAGCGGTCGATAGGAAAACATGGCGCTTCGGTGGGAAGTGCTGGATATGCTTCATTGCGCGGCAATTCAGAACGAATTGAAGGCGCGCGCACCGCCGCGTCGCGTTGCTGCGCGTCGCGTTGCTGCTGTGCCTGCCGATCCTGCGCCGCGTTCGCCCGCGCGGCGGCGGCCTGATCAGCAGGCATCGGGACCTGCTGAGCCGACACAGCAACCGACATCAACGTTGTGATCGACAGCGCCGGCAGCCCCTTCATTATCTTCATTTTCCATCTATCCCTGATTCTGCCTAATCTCCATACAACCTATACGGGCCTTCTATTCTTAGTCGTATTTCAATTCCAATGAAAATCTTCCTTTATCCACATCAACAACAAGGATGAACAATTTCCATTTTGGTTGATTTTGCGAGACGAAAAATCGACGATGCTCAACTAACAATTCCAATAACCTACTGTTAAGACTAGCACTACCCAAAAACCATGAAGAATCTCCATTCTTCGCGATGGCATCAAACTCGAATTGCGCCTGATCGTCGTCGTCCGCGAGTTGCGCTCGCATAACGATCGAATGCGATCCCGCCGGAGCGGCGTCATAAAGCAGCTGGCCAATCTCTTTACATATATCAACATCTCGGCTGTCCATTACCTTCCTCCAGGCGAATTCCTAAAATACTGCTGCGCCGGTCGACCATTGCCTACTACGTACGTGATGTTAAACCCTTCAGGTCTTCGACTATCACCTTGGTATTGCGGTTCGATCGAAACCTTCACTTGCTTTCCCGCACTCAGCGCGTCGGCCCAACTATTCTCCAATTGCTTCCATGCTCCGCGATTCAAGTTTGAATCCATTGGAACTATGTTTAGCTTCTCTCCAGGCCCGTTCAATATGGTCGCGATCAAATGACCGCCATCATCTCCACTATCTCCTTCACGCCCCGCCTTGACCTGTTGGTAACCATTTCTATCCTTTGTCAACAAGGACAGGTCACCATCGACTCGAGTTACCCGTGCTAGGGAATCAGTTTGATATACCTTCGAATCGTCAACGTTATAGACCGTATTGGGCTTCGGATTATTCAGTTCAGCATTCCAGTTGGATTTCCCACCAGAAACGACTTTGATCGTACGAAGAGCGCCGGCGCCCACTGAGGTCAGTGCCCCCGCGGCTCCCGCGCCAATGCCGGGCGCAGCGCCGATGCCTAGCTCAGCAATCAATTGCGACCCTTGCAGAGACTTGAGCGCATCCATCCCCGCATAGCGAGTGTAGCTCTGAAGTGCCGACGTGCGTAATGTAGTGGCCTAATGAACCCGGACACTGATTTAGGCGAGAATGCTCGCCAT